>JAYUBJ010000027.1:0-2748 GCA_043740915.1 Verrucomicrobiota bacterium | reverse complement strand
GAGCGGTTGGCCAGGCTCGCGGCAAAATCTGGACTCCGCGGACTCGTTTGTTCCCCGTTGGAAATTGCCGCGCTTCGCCAGATTATTCCAGCCGGGATGCAATTGGTCACCCCCGGAATTCGTCCCGCGGAGAGCCGGGCGGATGACCAGAAGCGCACGCTCACCCCCGCGGAAGCGCTCGCTGCGGGGGCGGACTGGCTGGTAATCGGCCGGCCCATTTACGCGACGGCCGACCCGCGCGCCGCCGCGGAACAGATTCTCGCCTCGCTCTGACGGCATTCACACCGGAACAACTTATTTTTCCGCGTAACAACATGCGCGCGAACCAGCCCCGGTGCCCGCCCCGATGGCCCGTATGTTTTCCGTTGCGCGGCCACTTTGTTTGGACGTAAGGTCGGCCCGTAACGGGTCGTTACTGCTCCATCCCACGCATCCCTAGACCTTATGAAAAGCGAAAAAAAACCCTTGAAAAAGGCTGCGCCAGTACCGCTCAAGACTTCCCCTCCGCGCGCGACGACGACCGCCAAACCCAAGGCTCCGGCAAAAAAGCAACCGGTGGCGATTCCTCCGATTTTGCTGGAAGGCGACGCGCCCTCGGCACCGGCCGCCAGCGGCCCCGGGCAACGCTATGCCCTCGGGCCAACGCCGCCGCCGGAGCACCTGGGTCAACCGGACGAAGCGGGTGAATTGCCCGAAGCTTACGGGACGAAAGCCTTGTTGCTCACCGCGCGCGACCCGCACTGGCTCTATGCCCACTGGGATCTGACCCGCGCACAACTCAAGGAATACAACGCCCTTTCACTGGATCGCCACCTGGTGCTGCGCGTGCATCTCAATCGGATTTCCGGCCAACCCTTCACGGAAGTTCACGTGCATCCGGAATCACGCAACTGGTTCATCCACGTCGGGCGCGCCGGCGCGAAATTCCTGTCCGAACTCGGGTATTACACGCGCAAGAAACAATGGACCACCATCGCCACCTCCGGCGTCACGTTGACGCCGCCGGACAGTTTATCCGACGACACCTCCGTGCGGTTCGCGACGCTGCCCGGCGACGTGACCATCGAGCATCTGCACACGCTCATCCAGACCGCCGCGCAGGAAAACCTGCCGTTGCTGGAAGTGATTCAACAAATTCAAGGAACCGCGGCGGTCAGCCGGCTCAAACCGACCAAGGGCTCCCGCGCTTCCACCCGTTGGACCCCCGAACAAGAACGCGCGCTGGCCGAGGCGATCTCGATGGACGAGGTGCGGCGCGTCTGGATTGGCTCGCTTGAAATCACGGAGCTGGTGCGGCGGCAATTGGTGAAGGAAATTTCTTCGCACGCCGCGGCACAATTTTCCCGGCCGAGTTCACCCGGGGGCGCAGTCTCGAGCCTGGCCAGCCCGTTCGGCGGCGGCGCCGAACGCGCCAAAGGTTTTTGGTTCAACGTCAACACCGAGCTGGTTGTTTACGGTGCGACCGAACCCGATGCGGAAGTGACCATCGGCGGGCGCGTCATCAAATTACGTTCCGACGGGAGCTTCAGCTATCGGTTCGCGCTGCCCGACGGCCAATATGAACTCCCGGCCGTGGCCGTATCCGCCGACAAGACCGACGGGCGCGCGGCGGAGTTGAAGTTCAGCCGGAGCACGGAATATCGTGGGGACGTGGGCGTGCATCCGCAGGACCAGAGTCTGAAGCCGCCGCTCGTGGCCAATGTCGAGTGAGCGTGTGAATCGGGAGCGACGGCCAAAAGTGAAGACATTTTTCTCCGCAACGCATCCGTGACCCTCTGAATGGCCGCCTGATTTTTCACCCCGATGCAAGGCTACCTTTCCCTCGTCCTCCATGCGCACCTGCCGTTCGTCCGGCATCCGGAGCACGACCGCTTTCTCGAGGAGAACTGGCTCTTCGAGGCGATCACGGAAACCTACATCCCGTTGATCCAGATCATGGATGGCTGGTTGCGCGACAAGATGGACACGCGCCTCACGCTCACGCTCACCCCCTCGCTCTGCGCCATGCTGCTCGATCCGCTGCTCCAGGATCGTTATGTGCGACACATGGACGGCCTGATGGAACTGGCGGAAAAGGAACTCCTTCGCACGCATTGGGACCGCGAATATCGCGAGCTGGCCTGGATGTATCACCATCGATTTGCGAACATCCTTGACACCTATTTTTCTTACGGCCGCAATGTCGTCGGCGCGTTCCGCAAATTCCAGGAACAAGGCAAACTGGAAATCATCACTTGCGCCGCGACGCATGCGTTGCTGCCATTGTTGAATCATCCCCCGTCGTTGCGCGCGCAAATCCTCACCGCGCGCGATCATTACCGCAGTTGCTTCGGCTGCGATCCGCGCGGCATCTGGCTCCCGGAATGCGCGTACGTCGAGGGCATTGAGGAGGTGCTGCAGGAGGCGGGCATCCGCTGGTTCAGCACCGACACCCACGGCCTCCTGCACGCGCGGCCGCGGCCGCGCTACGGCGTGTTCGCACCGATATTCACCCCGAATGGCACCGCAGTGTTCGGCCGTGACCTGGATTCGGCGCGCCAGGTCTGGAGCAAGCACGAAGGTTATCCCGGCGACCCGCGGTACCGGGATTTTTACCGCGACATCGGTTACGACCTGGACTTCGACTACGTCAAATCCTACCTGCCGAACCCCGGACTGCGCGGCTTCACGGGGATAAAATATTTCCAGATCACGGGCGGCTCGCCGGACAAACTAATCTACAAACGGGACGCCGCGCTGGCCGTCGCC
>JAYUBJ010000026.1:0-9031 GCA_043740915.1 Verrucomicrobiota bacterium | reverse complement strand
CGCCAAAGAAGCAGCTGCCAAAGCCAAAGCCGACCAAGCTAGAGCTGACAAAAAGGCCCAGGACGCCGCCGACGCCAAAGCAACCGCAGCGGCCAACGCCGCCGCCCAAGCCGCCAAGGACGCCAAGGACAAAAAGAAAACCCGGGTCGAGATCGTGAATATTGAAGGCGAGTTGAACAAGCTCGACATGAGACATCCGGGTGCGCCGACGCGCGCGATGGTTTTGACCGACCGCCCGAAGCCGATGGATTCGCCGGTGTTCATCCGGGGCGAAGCGCAGAGCAAGGGCGAGGTGGTTCCGCGCCGGTTTCTGGAGGTATTGTCCGGCCCGAACCGCGAACCGTTCCACAGTGGCAGTGGCCGCCTGGAACTCGCCCGGGCCATCGTCAGCAAGAGCAATCCGCTCACCGCGCGCGTGATGGTGAACCGCATTTGGATGCATCATTTCGGCGAGGGTTTTGTGACCACGCCGGATGATTTCGGCACCCAGTCCGCCCGGCCCAGCCATCCCGCGCTGCTGGATTTTCTGGCGACGCGTTTCATGGAAGGCGGCTGGTCGATGAAGAAAATGCACCGGTTCATCATGCTGACCAGCGTGTATCAGCAGAGCAGCGCCGGGCATGCCCGTTACGCGCAGATCGATCCGGGGAACCGGCTGCTCTGGCGCGCCAATGTCCGGCGGCTGGAGTTTGAGGCGCTGCGCGATTCGCTGCTGGCGTTGGGGGGCAAGCTTGACTTACGCCAGGGCGGCCAGCCGGTGAACCTCACGGAGGAGCCGTTCTCGACGCGCCGGACCATCTACGGGGCGATTGATCGTTCCAATGTGCCCGAGGTTTTCAACCAGTTCGACTTCGCCAACCCGGACGTCACCACCGGCAGGCGTTACGAGACCACCGTGCCGCAACAGTCGCTCTATTTGATGAACAGCCCGCTGGTGGTGGAGCAGGCAAAGAACCTCGTCAGCCGTCCCGACTTCAAGGCGCTCACCGCCATCGAAGCGCGCATTGGCTTGCTCTACGAATTGGTGCTGCAACGGCCGCCGTCGGCCATCGAGACCAAATTGGGAATGGAATTTCTGCAGGAGAAACCCGTGCCGGGCCGCGTGGAGACCGCACCGGTCGTGGCGGAAGTGCCGGCCCGTGGTGCCAGGAAGAAAGTAAAACCGCCCCCGAAGGACGAGCGGCGGCAGGAGCAAGCGGCGTTTGTGGAGCGCGCGCCGTTGAACGCCTGGCAGAAATACGCGCACGCCCTCCTGCAAACCAATGAGGCGGCGTTTGTGAATTAGGGGCGGTTGCGTTTTGGCCTGGGTAGCAACTGACGTCGTCCTGCCTAATTTCCTACGGAGGTGGTAAAATCAACGTTTAATGAGGATCTGGCTGTGCTCGCGCAAGCATTGGGCGACGTAATAAGGTCCGAGTGCGCTCTTGCCGCTGGAGCCGGAGCCTTTCCAACTGCCAAATGATTGGACTCCGGGCCACGCTCCCGTGGTGGCGCCGCCGCGCCGGTTCCAATATGTCACCCCGGCTTCGATGTTCGCAAAAAACTTTTATTGCTCGCCTTTGTCCGCAGTGAAGATGCCCGCAGTCAAACCGTATTCGCTGTCATTGGCGCGGCGGATCGCTTCGCCCAGCGACCTGACCTTCGCCACCGCCAGCACGGGCGCGAAGTATTCTTCCTGAAACATGAGCGATCCGTGTGTCAATTTGTCCACTATGGCTGGCTCGACAAAGAATCCGTGTGCCATTTCAGAATCATTCAGCGCGCGGCCGCCGTAAATCAGCCGGCCTTCCCGTTTGCCGAGACGCACCGCGTGTTCGTATTTCTTGACGGCGGCGGCATTGAGGAGCGGGCCGAGAAACACGCGGCGAGCTCTGGGATCACGCAGACAAATCGTCGCGTCACCCTAACCCGCCGCACCTCTCATTCGTGACGCCGACCCATCTTCAGGCCCATCTGCTCCCGCAACTCCGTTCGCAACCGCTCGGCGCCACGTCACCAAGCGCGAGCCGTGCGACTTGCCGCGTTTTCGGCGGGTCGCTGCGCCATGGTTGATCCTGGCTTCAAACTGCAGCCCTTCCGCCGGCCAGTCTGGGAGACCGCGGCCATGAGAAAAGCCTGCACAACGCAGGATGGATGTTAACAAAACCTGCTGAGATGCGGGACCCCTTCGGACCCTTTGCGGTCCGCCAACGGGAAACTACTATCGATGAGCCTGCTCCGTGCCTTTACCCGGTGCATGAAACTCAGCGGCGATTTTGTCCACGGATTTGAGCGGGCGATGGACTTGTTGAAGAAAATCACTTTGCTCCTTTAACAAGGCCTCCTGGAGTTTGCGGTTCTGACCCGCGTGGCGATGGTGGGTCAATATTCTTTCGGCGACGACCCGGTTCTGGTAGTCGCCCAATGCGTCCTGGAGACGGATGAGCTGTGGGAGAGTGGGATCGCGGGAGAGCTTCCGTTGCGGCAGCGCCAACTCGCGCCAATAACGCCAACGGCGGATGCAACGCCGGAATTCGTGTTGTTGCACCAGTGGAAAATCGAGGTAGAGCGGAGCTTCACTTGCCACTTGCCGACACAAATCATCCACCTGCTGCAGATACGTTTTCAGGAACTTCAACTTCAGTTTGTGATTTGCCTTGCCCGGCGAGAGTTGGGCCAGCAGGTGATGTTTGGGTAAAATCAAAAACGCCCGGCGCGATTTCCACAAGCGGCTGCGCCGGGCGCGCTGTCGTTCACACTCGATGGGCGCGTCAGCGCGCGGTTCCAGCCACTCCAGCGTTACGTCGTAGTCGCGGACACGTCCGAGGCTGCCCAAGACCCGGCGCGACCAGTCGATAAACTCCGCGACCGCCGGTTTGCCCAACGCGGGCTGGCCGAGCCGGACGAGCAGCCGCATCCGTCGCAGCACCACCCGCAACTGATGAATTTGCTCGGGCGTGCCTTTGGTACGGGCCGCGCGCAACAATTCCGGCAGGATCGCGTGCAGCTTGGCAAGCCGTCGCTTCCAGCGTTGGAATAATTTTGATGCGTCCATAACCACGACCTGACGCAGTCAGCCTGAACCGCCGCCAACGGTGTCGCCCCCCTTATAATGTCACAGGCTGACCCGTTTTTGCTGACCGTTCCTCAGCCTCACAAATCTCCACCGCGCTCACGGCGTCGCCCACGGTCACGCTGGTCGGTGGTTTGCCGCTTTGAATCGCCTCAACGAAATGGCGGAGTTCGTTCACGTAGCCATCCGGGCCGTCGCATTTCACGACGCGCGGCGGCTGGCCCTTTTCAAACAGCTTCAATCCGTCCGGACCGCGCGCGAGATCGTAATCGACCGTGGCGTTCTCGAAATTCACCGTGTAACTCGCGCTGAACCCGAAACCGGGCGCCATGGCCCAACTGCCCTCGGCGTGGACAATCGCGCCGCTGCCGACGTGATATTGCGTGACGACGTGGTCGATGGCCCCGCTGAACTTCGTGTAGCCCGTCGAGCAGACCGCGCTTGGTCGGCCAAAACAAAACTGCACAAAATCTGTGTCGTGAATGTGCAGATCGAGCAACGCGCCGCCGGATTGTGCGCCATCCGGAAAATGTCCGTGGCCCCAGCCCGGCGGTTCCGCCACGCGACGAAAACGCGCGCCGAGCACCTTGCCGAAACGGCCCTCGGCAATCGCCTGCTTGACCCACACCCACTCCGGCCAGAAACGCACGCACATCGCCGGCATGAAAAATCCTTTCGCACTGGCGGCGGCATCGGCGATCTGCCGCGCGAGCGCCGGCGTGCGGGCGAGGGGTTTTTCGCAGAGAACATGCTTGCCCGCGCGCAGGGCGGCGAGGGCGAGTCCGGGATGCGCCTTGGTTGGCGCACAGATGTCCACGACGTCAATCGTTGGATCGGCCAGCAGCGCGGCAACGTCGCGAAAGGCCGTGAATGAGCCGGCCTCCAACCTCACCGGCGCATTGTCACCCACGTTGCCGGCGACACCGGTGAAATCGCCATCAAGATGCCGCCCGCTCGGATTGCAGAGCGCGGCGACGCGCGTCTGCGGGATTTGCCGCCATGCCTTGATGTGCGTCGCGGCCATGAAGCCGAGACCGACGATTCCGATGTTGATCATAAAGTGTTTTCCCGAGCCGATGAATCGTTGAATTAAGCGTCATCTCTTTCGGCGAAGCGAGTGCAATCAAGGTGGCGACACGGGGCAAGTGGCCATTCGATTTTGACGGTGCGAGGTACGCTTGCTTTGGCTTCGACCAGGCTTCGGTCAGCGGTGGAGAAAAATCAGGCATTGTCGCAGCACGAACCTTCCGGCTAATCTCATCACGTTCAGAAAAGAAAAATGATGATTAACTAACTTTTTACAAAATATTTCGCGTAGCTTCGGCTGCTGTCCATATCGAAACCTAGAAATTTCGCACAAAAGACAGCGCTTGAGATGCGCCCCACGTGGGGCGCATTGAAAGCGTTCTTTTGTGGGCCTTCTAGGTGCCTGATATGGGACGCAAGTAAATGCGTCCCATTTTTATTTCAGGCACCAGAATTCCCACAGAGACAGTCTCCAAACAGGGCTGATTCGCGCGCGAGCGAACAGCCATGTCACGACCCGAACGACAGCAGAACGTTCTGGATTTGCTGGATGGGTTGCGGGGGATCGAACCTCTCAAGCAACTCAAGCAGCTCTTTTGGACGGAACTTAATTACCAGCGAGTGAACCAGCCGCTTTCCCGGCGCGGCTGGACGGAAGCAGCCAGCCAGGCTTTGGCGGACGATCCCGTGCTGTTCGCGGGCGGCGGCGAGGACAATGCTTTCCACGTCATCTATTGTCGGCTCGCCTCCGAGGCTTTTGCGCGTGGACTCGAGCGTCCGGTGGTGACGCAACTGTTGCGCGAACATCCGTACGCGCTATTCGTTTTCTCCAACCAAGGCCAGACCGACTGGCATTTTCTGAATGTGAAGTATGACGAACAGGCGGATCGCCGCCGGTTGTTTCGCAGAATCACGATCAGGCCGGGCGCGGCTTTGCGCACGGCGACGGAGCGCGTGCAACTTCTGGATCTGGCCGGGATCAATTCCGAATTGATTGGCATCACGCCGCTGGCGATCCAGCAACGTTGTGATGCGGCTTTCGATGTTGAAACGGTCACCAAAGATTTCTTCCGCGAAATCGCCAACTGGTATTTCTGGTCGTTGAAAAATGTTCGTTTCCCGAAGGACGCGCCCAAGGAAGCGGACGGCCACGATCACATCAGCGTCACCCGAACAATCCGCTCACCGTCCCTGACTTCCTGTTCTTCGGCGGGGAACGGGAAGTGGATTTGAGCGTGGAGTACGACAACGCGAAGTTCGGGCGCGTGCCGGTGCGCGGCCTCATTCACATTTTCAACCGGTACAATTTCACCGTCGAGGAAAACACGCCCATCGAGCAGGAAGTCGCGCTCGACCCGGAATTGTCCGGCAAGGTGTTCGAGAATCTGCTCGCGGCCTACAACCCGGAGACCGGCGCGACCGCCCGCAAGCAGACCGGCTCGTTTTACACCCCGCGCGAAATCGTCAACTACATGGTGGACGAGGCGTTAATTGCGTGTCTCCAATCCAAGCTTGTAGGAGACGACGTGAGGAGACTCACTTCTTCCGACTCGACGGCTGGGATTGGAAACGAGAAGTTAGAGTCTCCTCACGTCGTCTCCTACGACACAAAACTCCGCCATCTCTTTGCCTACCACGACGAGCCGCACCAGTTCACCGCGCCGGAGGTGGACGCGCTCATTGCCGCGATTGACTCGTTGAAATCCCTCGATCCGGCGGTTGGCTCGGGCGCGTTTCCGATGGGCATCCTGCACAAGCTCGTTTTCATTCTCGGCAAGCTCGATCCGCGCAACGAGAAATGGAAGGAGCGCCAGATTGCCCGCGTCCGCGACACGATGGCGACTGCCGAAAGGATTGAGGACGCCGCCGCTCGCGAGCGCGCCGTACGTGAACTGGAGCAGCAAATCACCGGCATCAACGATGCCTTTGAGCACAACGAATTGGATTACGGCCGCAAGCTCTACCTGATTGAGAACTGCATTTACGGGGTGGACATCCCCAGGGCGTTGCCCTGGGCTGGTATAGGCCGCACCTTTGGTGCTGAAAAAGTAATCGGGCCGGGAATGGGGTTGCCGTGTTTTTTCAAGCTGTGGAGATACCCCTTGATGGTCTCCCGGATAGATACGAAGACAGAGTCTCATCCTCGCCGATTCAAAAAGAACTGCGGCAGATCCCGCGTACCATGAAGGACACGCACCATCACCACCGTTTTCCCGAGTGTCTGGTAGAAGATCAGATAATTCCTGAAGCCGATCACTGCCCGCGAACGAACGCCGGCAAGCTTCCGAAAGCTGCGCTCCGAGCCGATGTCCGGGTTCTCCGTGATGAGTTTGAAGGTCTCTTCTGCCGCCGCCAGCAGCCGGTCAGCCGCCGACAGGTTGTCGTGCGCGATATAGCGCCAGTGGATTTTGAGATCGAGCCGAGCGCGCGCCTTGACGATGTAATTCATCGGCGGCGAGAGCCGTTCTTATGTTCCTTATGAACTTCCGTGCGGAGATCGCGCCAAAAGGCGGCGTCACCTGTCAAATCAGGACTGTCGAGACCCTCCTGGATCTCCTGCTCAAGCCAATCGGACGCCGCTCGCCCGGTTTCTTCCGCGTCTCTCCAGCGGCGCAGGCTTTCACGGACCACATCGCTGGCGTCCAGGTATGTGCCGGTCTTGATTTTCTTGGACACGAACTTTTCCAAGGTTGGAGCCAGAGCGACTTTCATGAGCTCAAACTACCGAATCCGGCGCCATAAAGCAACGGAGAAGCCATCCCATGCCCACACACGACATCATAGATAACCGCAAAGAAAAGCTGGTTGACCACATCAACCGCATCCTGGCGTCCACGGAGTCGGCGCGGTTTGCAGTCGGGTATTTTTTTCTTTCCGGGCTGGAAAGCATCGCGCCGCGCCTGGCGGGCGTAAAGGAGTTGCGGCTGCTCATCGGCAACACGACGAACCGCGAGACAATGGAGCAACTGGCCGAGGGCTATCGGCGCTTGGACCTGGTGGCGGAAGCGGCAGAAGCCGAGGCGTATCCCAAGCGCACAGACACGAAACGCATGGCCGGTGAAACGGCGGGCAACCTCCGGTCGGCCATCGAGCTGATGGATCAGACAGATGCAGCGCAGATGGTGGTGACGACGCTGGTGCGGATGGGTGAGCAATTCGTGCTTCATCGGAACCGTGGCTTCGGGTAAAAGAATCCCATGAGCGATCCATTGCCAGTCCCTGCCGCCAGCAACACGTTCGAGCGCCGCAAGCGCGTTAGCACGGAAGGCCAGGAGTCATGGTCAGCGCGCGATTTGGCGCGCGTGCTGGAATACCTCAACTTTCGCAACTTCCAGTCGGTGATTGAAAAGGCGAAAGAAGCCTGCGCCAAGAGCGGCCACGCGGTGGCCGACCATTTTGCGGATATGCGCAACATGGTCGGCATTGGGTCAGGCGCGCAACGCGAGTTGGAAGATTGGGCGCTCTCCCGCTACGCCGGTTATCTCGTCATTCAAAACGCCGATCCGAGCAAACCGCTGGTGGCGTTGGGGCAAAGTTATTTTGCCGTGCAAACGCGGCGTCAGGAACTGGCGGATGACGAGGCGTTGAAGGAGAACAAGACGCGCCTGGTGTTGCGTGCCGAGATGACGAAGCACAACAAGAATCTGGCGGGCGTGGCCAAACAGTCGGGCGTCGTGCAGCCGGTGGATTACGCCATCTTCATGGATCCCGGGTATCGCGGACTTTACGGCGGGCTGGGCCGGCGGGACATCCACGAGCGCAAGCGGCTCAAGCCCAAGGAACATATTCTTGACCACATGAGCAGCACGGAACTGGCGGCGAATCTTTTCCGCACCACGCAGACGGAGGAAAAATTGCGCCGCGAAAATGTGCGTTCCAAGGTGGCGGCCAACCGCATTCACAATGAAGTCGGCCGCAAAGTCCGCCGGACCATTCACGAATTGGGCGGCACGAAGCCGGAGAATTTGCCGGTGGCTGAGAGCATCAAGAAAGTCGCGAGCCGGGAGCAGAAGCGGCGCAAGGCCGGGCAAAAGAAAGCGGCGGAACTTCCACCGGATGCGGAAAGCTGACCAATGAAAATCGCCATCCTCGGCTGGGGTTCTTTGATTTGGAACCAACGCGACCTGCCGATCGTCAGCGAGTGGCAGCCGGACGGCTCGAAGCCCTGGATTGAATTTGCCCTGCATCTCGCCGGACCGGGCGCGTCATTTGCTCACGCAGTTGCGGCGGGAAGGCAGACTCCGGATGGAGGGCGGACGCAAGGGGGTGAAGTATTTTCTGCCATCCTGATTTGAGCAGATTTGAGCGCGAGCCGCTCATAAATGTTCATATCACTTCATAAGTTCCGGACTGGAAAGAGGAAGCCCCGCGATGTGCGCGGGGCCTTGATTCGCTGCACACTAAGGTGCAGGAGTTCCTGGTATCGAGCCCCCAGTTCGTCCTTCGTGCGCAGACTGTGTTGTTTGCGAGTGACGGTATCCTCTGGATAATAAACAACTAAAGGTTTAGCAATTCGACGAATTGCCTTGCCGCCTTGATGTCCGCCACGCGCTGGTTGTCGGCTTCGCGCTCGATGCACAGGTCGCCGGTGTAATTCAATTCACCCAGCACGCGGAAGAACGCCCGCCAGTCCACTTCGCCCGTGCCAACCGTGACTTCTTTGCCCCAGGTGCCAGACGCGTGCGTTTTCGTCGCGTCCTTGAGATGACAGCTTTTTAGCCACGGACCGAGTGCGCGCAGGGCGGCGATGGGATCGCCCTTGTCGTAGAGAATCATGTTCGCCGGATCGAAGTTCACGCCTACGCTCGGGCGGTTTAGTTTCGTTAGAAATGTGCCGAGTGTTTCCGCGGTTTCCTGGCCGGTCTCGAAGCCCAGCTCAATTCCATTGGTTGCGAACCGGTCGGCGATGCGCGCGATGCGGTCGAGCAGTTTGGCGAATTGCGGATCGCTTTC
>JAYUBJ010000025.1:0-2751 GCA_043740915.1 Verrucomicrobiota bacterium | reverse complement strand
AGAGGATTATAGAAAAAAGCGATGGCCGGGACTTCGCACCTTCACTCCTCAGCGTTCGGGTACGGACTCAGACTGGGTCGAGCTTTCTTCAGATACACAGGTAGGGATTGTCTTTCGCAAGAAAGATGGACACGCATGGGCAATCCTCGGCTATTCAGGTTTGTATTCCTCAGATGAAACGATTCGGCTGGATAAAGACATCGCCCTCCAACGCGCGCCGGAACTGGATCAAAAGCAATGGCGTAGCCGAGCGCATAGTTTTGTGCATAACAACGGCTTCAATCAGCTTCAGGTCGGTGTGCGCGACGATGGAACATTTCGGATCTGCGCCGCCATCCAACCCTTTTTGGAAAACAGCAACGTGGGCCTGATGGAGTGGAAGAATGTTAATGTGCAAATTGGCACCGAATCGAACTGGCTGGCCGTGGCGGGTAACCATCGAGACGTCGTGACTCTCAAGGCTGATGGCTCACTGTGGCGATGGACATTCCTCGAGGACTTCTTCACCAAATCCACCACCTCCTCAGCAACCCAACTTGGCACGCACTCAGATTGGGTTGCGATCGCTGGAAATCAAACTGGTATCGTAAGTCTTGCCGCTGACGGCAGCCTGTGGCTCTGGCAGTTCGACCATCAAGTCGTTCACTCGTACACCTGGGAGTTGGAATCCGCTTTTCCACCACTGCTGGCTGTTTCTCGGAAGCCTCACCTCATCGGGAATATCTTCGACGCGGCTTCTCGATGACGGCTGGTTTGAAATCTGGCTGCCACGCTTCTGGTAGCGCCCCCAAGCAACACTGACGCAGGACAAAATTCTTTCACCCGTTAATATCACTCATCAAAGGCGCCTGCGAGAAAAAATAAATGCATCGCAATCTTCTGCCCCGGAGCGCGGGGTCTGTGACCCGCAGCCGCGTGGCCGCGGCCACACGTCTGGATAATTGCACTCCTTCTGCAAACCACCGTGCTGCGGCTCACAAAACCGCGCTCCGCCCACGCCACTTTCGGCTTTACCTTCCGCCGGATTTTCCGCAGCGTGCGGGAAACCAAACGGAATCCCCTCCCCCCATGAAAACACCACGCTCTCTCTCCACGACCCGGAATGCCCTGGTCTTGGCCGCCTGCCTCCTCGCCAGCAACGGTTGTGACCAGCCGCAACCACCCCAAGCCACCCCCACTCCCGCGCCCGTAAAATCGGAACCCGCCCGGCCCGCACCTTCCAAATCCGCCGGCGTCTCCGCCGAGAAAAACAGTTTCTCGGAAGTCACCGCGCATCTGGATCCCGGCGGAAATATTTACCTCTACCTCAGCACCGAACAGTTCCTGGAGAATTTGTCCAAGTCGGTTTCGGACTGGCGCCAGCTCGCCAAATCGGTGCCGGATCTCGGCGTCGATCCCGGGGTCGTGGACAAGGGCTTTGATATTGCCGCGCGGCTGATCAAGAACAGTGGCGTCGAGGAGATCAGTGGCGTGGGTATGAGTTCGATCGCGCGCGAGAAGGGCTATTATCACAGCAAATTCATGGTGCACCACTATCCGGGCAAAGGCTCCGGCTATATGTGGTCGCTCTTCGGCGCCAAACCCCACGCCCTCGACGTGCTCGATCTGCTCCCCGCCTCGACGGCCCTGGCCAGCAGCATGGATTTCGATCTTCCGGCCGCGTGGTCGGTGATTGAAAAGGAACTGGCCCAACTGGGCATTCCTGTGGCCAGCGAGAGATTGCGCTCGGCCATCGGGCAGCTCGAACAAATGAGCGGGATGAAGTTCGATCAATTCCTCGCCGCATTGGGCAGTGAATTCACTTTTGTCCTGACGCTCGATGACTCCAAAAAGATTACCGTGCCCTTGCCCTCCGGAACCTCGATCGAGATCCCGGAGCCGGGCTTGATGATCATGCTCAAGGTAAAAAACGACGCGCTGTTCAACCTGCTCGATCAAACGCTGGCGGGCAATCCGCAGGTCACCAAAACCGACTCGGGCGGCGCAAAAATACGGTCCATGCCGCTGCCCTTGCCGCTGCCGATCGCATTTCGCCCGACGATTGCGCGGAGCGGGGATTATCTTTTCTTCGCCACGACCGAGGCGCTGGTGCAGGACGCGCTGGCGGCGAAGGGCGGGAAGAAGCCGGGGTTGAAGGCATCGTCCGAATTCAAAAAACTCAGCGCGGACGTTCCGTTGCAGGGAAATAATTTCATGTTTGCGAGCGAACGCTTCGGGCCGGTTCTGGCGCAAATCCAAAAGGCCTCCCTGCCCAGCAGCCCGACGGATCCGACTGGCGCAGTGGCTCGCCTGCTTGGGGCACGCCAGCCCGCGGCACTTTTTGCGGTCAGCAGCAATACCGAGGAAGGCTGGCTGACAACCGCCAACGGCAACCAGTCCACCGCCTCGCTCGTGGTCGGGCCGGCCATCGCTTTGCCCGTCGGCATGCTGGCGGCCATCGCAATTCCCAACTTCGTGAAGGCGCGTTCCACGGCGCAACGGAACGCCTGCATCGCGAATTTGAAGCAGCTTGATGGCGCCACGCAGCAGTGGGCGGTGGAAGCTAAAAAGGCCGCCACGGCGGTTCCGACGGACGCCGACATCTTTGGTGCCGCGCTGTATATTCGGGCCAAGCCGCTCTGCCCGCTGGGCGGCATTTATACCTTCGGGTCCGTTGCCGACGGGCCGCGGTGCAGCATTCCCGGCCACACCTTGAAGCCTTAGCCAATCACACGGAACGTAACCACGAATCGGCACGAATGGGGTGGGTTG
>JAYUBJ010000024.1:0-9046 GCA_043740915.1 Verrucomicrobiota bacterium | reverse complement strand
ATTTCCACGCGACGATTCTTCACTTGATGGGTCTCGACCACGAGCGTTTGACTTATCGCCACACTGGCCGTGATTACCGTTTGACCGACGTGGCCGGGAATGTGGTGAAACCGATTCTGGCTTGAACCTGCGCCGTCAATTTACTTCCGCAATGGGTGCCGCTGCGCTCACGCTGCTGGCGCTCTCCGACCCTCGCGCCATCGCCGCCGCGCCTGATTTTGCGCGCGAGGTGCGGCCGATCTTGGAGAAACATTGCTTTAGTTGCCACGGACCGGACAAGCACAAGAGTGGTTATCGGCTGGATGTCCGCGACGTGGCCTTGAAGGGCGGGGATAGCGGCAAGCCGGCCATCGTGCCGCATGACGCGAAGGCCAGTCCATTGATCCGTTTCGTGAGCGGTGAGGAAAAGGAGCTGTTGATGCCTCCCAAAGGAGAACGGCTCGACGCCGGCCAAATCGCGTTGCTCAAGCGTTGGATCGACGCCGGTGCGCCGTGGCCGGAAGGCGTGGGTTTGGGCAAGCTGGAGGACAAGCGGGATCATTGGAGCCTCAAGCCGCTGACGAATCCGGCTCCGCCCGCCACGCGAAACAAGTCGTGGGCGCAATCGAAAATCGATCAATTTATCCTGGCGCGTTTGACGAAGTCCGGCTTGAAACCGGCGCCCGAAGCGGATCGCGTGACGTGGCTGCGTCGCGTGTCATTCGATCTCGTCGGGCTTCCGCCGTCGCCGGAACAGGTGCAGGCGTTCGTCAAAGACGGGCGCCGCGATGCCTACGAGCGCGTCGTGGATGAACTGCTGGAGTCGCCCCGCTACGGCGAGTGTTGGGCGCAGCATTGGCTGGACGTGGTGCGCTATGCGGACACGCATGGCTTCGAGGTCAACACGGAGCGGCCGAATGCCTGGCCTTATCGTGATTACGTGATCGACGCGTTCAACCACGACACGCCTTATGACCGTTTCATCCGCGAGCAGATTGCCGGGGATGCGTTGGACCAGGACGCGGCCACGGGTTTTCTAGTTACCGCGTCGGTGCTGCTGCCGGGGCAGATTGGGGCGGACGACATTTCGAAGCGCCTCGCGCGGCAGGATTCATTGGATGAAATCGTGGTCAACACGGCCCAGACTTTTCTCGGCTTGAGCGTGGGCTGCGCCCGGTGTCACGATCACAAGTTCGATCCCATCAGCGCGCGGGATTACTACTCGATGCAGTCGTTCTTTGCCGGCGTCGAGTATGGCGATCGGGAGTTGCGCACGGCGGAAGCCCTGGCGCGGCAGCAGGAGGCCGCGTTGTTGCGGCACCGCGTCGCGGAGTTGGAAAACAAACTCGCGCGCTTTGAGCCGTTGGCCAGAGCGGGCGCGATCCCTTCAAGGCAGACCAACGCCCGGCTCAACGAGGAATCCTTCCCGCCATTGGTCGCGAAGTTTGTGCGGTTCACCATTCACGACGCGAATCTGCACCCAACGCTCGGGCTCATCGAGCCCTGCGTGGATGAGTTTGAGATTTTCTCAGACGAGGCCACGCCCCGCAATGTCGCCCTGGCCAGCCAAGGCACCAAGGTCACGGCTTCCGGCAGCCGCACCTCCGCGATTCACCGGCTGGAACACATCAACGATGGCAAGTACGGCAACAGCCGGAGCTGGATGGCGGACGAAGCCGGGCGTGGCTGGGTGCTGTTCGAACTTCCGGAGGCCGTGCGCATCGGAAAGATCAACTGGAGCCGCGATCGCGAAGGGAATTTTACCGACCGGCTGGCCACGGCTTACACGCTTGAGGCAGGGCGGTCGCTGGAGGCGATGACGCGGTTGGTCGCGGTGCCGCCGTTGCGCCCGGCAGTCCAAGCATCCATGAACACCGATCGCTTTGCCCCCCGAAAAGCGAAGCGTCTGCGGTTCACCATCAAGGAAACCAATAATTTGGAGCCGTGCATTGATGAGTTGGAGGTTTTCGATACCGGATCGCGCAACGTGGCCCTCGCCAGTGCCGGCACGACGGTCACCTCTTCCGGCGACACCGTCGTGGCGGACCGTCATGAGTTGCGGCAAATCAATGACGGACAGTACGGCAACTCGCGCAGTTGGATGTCCAATGAAAAGGGCAAAGGCTGGGTCGTGCTGGAGTTCCCCAGCGAGCAGATGATCGAGCGGGTCGTCTGGGGGCGGGATCGCGAAGGCAAGTTTAGCGATCGCCTGGCCACGAGTTACGTCATCGAAGTCGCCGATGCAGCGGGGCAATGGCGGCTGGTTGCGGATTCGACGGATCGGCGCGCGTATGTGCCGGGGGAGAATATTTCCAGGCCAGCCGCTTTCTCCACCGCTGGACTGAATACGGATGAAGCCAGTAAAGCCAATGCGTTGCTGGCAGAGAAGAAGGCGCTGGAGGTGAAGATTGCTGTTGCCAACCTGGGTCAGATGGCATTTGCCGGCACGTTTCGTAAGCCGGATTCAATTCATCTTCTCAACCGTGGCGACCCTGAGCAGCCGAAAGAGGAAGTATCCCCGGCCGTGCTGAGCGTGCTGGGCTCGTTAAAACTTCCGAACGAAGCGGGTGAACAGCAGCGCCGCCTGAAGCTCGCCGATTGGATTGCGAGTCCGCAAAATCCGCTCACGGCACGCGTGATGGTGAACCGGATTTGGCAGGGGCATTTTGGCAACGGGATCGTGGAGACGCCGAGCGACTTCGGCCGCAACGGGGCCAAACCCTCGCATCCGGAGTTGCTCGACTGGCTCGCGTCCGAATTTATCCGCTCGGGCTGGTCGGTAAAGCACCTGCACCGGCTCATCGTCCTCTCGGCGACCTATCGCCAGAGTTCAGTAATCCGTAACCAGTATTCAGTAACCAGTAAACAGTCGGACAAGCGCAGTTCGGGGAAGCCGAATACTGATTCACTGATTACTGATTACTCAAAAGCGCAGCAAATCGACTCCGACGTGCGCTTGCTCTGGCGTTTCCCTTCCCGACGCCTTGAATCCGAGCCGATCCGCGATTCGATGCTCGCGGTGAGCGGCAAGCTGAACTTAAAGATGGGCGGCCGGGGCTTCGATCTGTTTGACAATCGCGGGGGACTGAGTGGCTTCAAACCCGTCGAGTCGTTTAGCGGCGACGGCCTGCGAAGGATGATTTACGCGCACAAAGTCCGACGCGAGCGCGAGGCCGTGTTTGGCGCGTTTGATTGCCCCGATGCCGGCCAGAGCACCGCCCGACGCCGCGAATCCACCACCCCGATCCAGGCGCTCAATCTCTTTAACAGCCGCTTCACCCTGGAGCAAACCGAGGCCTTCGTCGCCCGCGTGCGAGGCGACGTCGGGGACGATCCCATGAAACAAATCCGGCGCGTTTACCAGCTCGCGCTCAGCCGTAATCCGAGCCCCGCAGAGATCGCGGATGTCGAAGCCGTCGTGAGTTCCCATGGATTGCCCACGCTCTGCCGCGCTCTTTTCAACAGCAACGAATTCCTGTTCATTCCGTGAACCTCCGCGCCGAAAAACTCTCGCTCCACGGTCGCCATTTGCTGGATCGCCGCGGCTTCTTGTCCGGCACCGCCACGGCGCTGGGCTCCATCGCCCTGACAGATCTGCTCGGCCTCGACGGCTTGCTGGCCGCGTCTGGACCCAGCATTGATCCGGCCCGACCGTATGCGCCGCGGCCGCCGCATTTTGCCGCGAAGGCGAAAAACGTCATTGTCATTTTTTGTGCGGGCGCGGTGAGCCAGCTCGAAACGTGGGACTACAAACCGGAGCTGATCAAGCAGGATGGCAAACCCTTGGCCGGCGGGCCGGCGGTGACGTTCCAGGGGCCGGCGGGCAATCTCGCGCGTCCACAGTATGAGTTTCGTCCGCGCGGTCAAACGGGAAAGCTGGTATCCGACCTGATCCCGCATCTCGCGGAACTCACCGACGACATCGCCTTCATCCATTCGCTCACCAGCAAAAGCAACACGCACGGGCCCGCCGAAAATTTTCTTTCAACCGGTTTTGTGCTCGATGGTTTCCCGAGTCTCGGCTCGTGGGTGAGTTACGCGCTCGGGAGCGAGAACCAGGATTTGCCGGCGTTCGTTTCCATCCTGGATCCGCGTGGGGTTCCCCAGAACGGTTCCAACAACTGGGGCCCCGGATTTCTCCCGGCCGCGTTTCAAGGCACCGCGTTCAGCGCCAAGGATCCCGTGCGGCATCTGGCGGCGACGGGGATTACGCCCGGCGCCGACCGCGCCGCGCGCTCACTGCTCCAGCGCATGAATGCGCGCCATTTGGAGCAGCATCCGGGTGATAGCAAGCTCGCCGCGCGCATTGCGAGCTATGAACTCGCCGCGCGCATGCAACTCAGCGTGCCAGAGATCAGCGATCTTGCCACCGAACCGGCGCACATTCTAAAAAGTTATGGTGCCGACGACACGGCGAATCCGATCAAGGCCGGATTTGCCCGCAATTGCATCCTCGCGCGCCGGCTCATCGAAAAGGGCGTGCGGTTCGTACAACTTTTCAATGGTGCCTATGCCAGTGGCGGCGAGTTAAACTGGGACGGCCACAACAAGCTCAAGGAGCAATACGACCGGCATGCTGCGATCCTCGACCAGCCCGTGGCCGCGCTCATTCGCGACCTGCGCCAGCGCGGGTTGCTGGAAAACACGCTGGTGGTCTGGTGCACTGAATTTGGTCGGATGCCCTTCTTCCAAAAGGGCGCGCAAGGCCGCGACCACAATCCCGATGGCTTCACTTGCTGGCTGACCGGCGCCGGAGTGAAGCGCGGGGTCAGCCATGGGGGCACCGACGAACTTGGCCAAAAAGCCGTGCAAGATTTGCATCCCCTGTACGACCTAAACGCCACCATTCTCCATCTGCTCGGCCTCGACCACGAAAAGCTCACTTTCGAGCACAACGGGGTCCAGCGGCGACTGACCAATGTCGAAGGTCACGTGGTGCAGGAAATTCTCGCATGAAAAGGCACATACGATTTTAACGCATATGGTTTGGTTCGGCTTACAAATTGCAAAAGCATTCGGAAAGACATTGCCGTCGTTCCGCAGCCAAGCTGAGGCTGAGATGCACCTGTTTGGTGAAAGGGATCGGAGGCTCCATCGCATTGTCGAGCTTGCGGCGTCCTCCAATACCTTTGCTGCTGACTACACCCCTGAAAGCCTCAAGAATCTCGAAAAATGGTATTTTGAACTTTGGGAGTCGGACGGATTCGGGCGGCTTAGCGTCGCACGGGATGAGTTTGAGCGATGCATGGCTAGCTATTTCTGCGAGATTGCTGTTCGCAACTGTCCCGACACCAATTGGGAGGTTCGCGAGTTTGGGTTTGAGCGTGGCAAGTATGAGATTGGCGTCGGACGACCAGCCGGGGGCCATTTGATGCTCAGTCGTTTCACAGACCACCACGGCATGCCGAGGAACAAGAGACGCCAGAAGATTTACAGAGATTACCAGCAACGCTTTGGCGTCCTCCACGAGAGCTCCGATACAAGGACTAAATGAAAAGATACACTACGATTCCATTCAAACTGCTACTTTATTTCTGGCGACAAACTTCTTTGCCACACAACCCTGCCATTACTGTTGCCGGTACCCTTGTTGTTGTGTCCGCGCTCTCGAATCCGGTCAGCGCTGCGGACGGGAGTGCTGCTAGCCCAGTGGCATTTGAAAAGACCATCCGCCCGTTGCTCGGCGAGTATTGCCTGAAATGTCATTCGACCGTGAAGCACAAGGGCGACCTGGACTTGGAACGCTTCTCGTCGCTGAACGAAGTGAAGCGGCATCCCAAAGTATGGCAGCAAGTGGCCGAGCAGCTCGCCATCAATGAAATGCCGCCGAAGGACAAGCCCCAGCCGACCGCTGCGGAACGGGAACGCCTTTCAAAATGGGTGAAGGCGACGTTGGACGATGTGGCGCGGGCCAGGGCGGGGGATCCGGGTCCGGTCGTGCTGCGAAGACTGAGCAATGTGGAATATACTTACACCATCCGCGATTTGACGGGCGTCGAGGCGCTCGATCCGGCCCGCGAGTTTCCGGCGGACAGCGCCGCAGGTGAAGGCTTCATGAACACGGGCAACTCGCTCGTCATGGCGCCGTCGTTCATCACGAAATATCTGGATGCGGGCAAGGATATTGCGAATCACGCGGTGCTGTTGCCGGATGGAATTCGATTCTCCACGAGCACGTCGCAGCGGGATTGGTCGGAGGAACGGCTCACCGCCATCCGCGCATTTTACGCGCGATTTACTGACAACGGCGGGGGTTCGGCGGTGAATTTGCAGGGGATCAAATTCGATACCAAGGACGGCGGAGTGTTGCCGCTGCAAAAGTATCTCGCCGCGACACTCTCCGGACGCGAGCTGTTAAAATCAGGCAAGAAGACCATCGCCGACGTCGCGCGAACCCAGGGGTTGAATGCGAAATATCTCGGAACGCTGTGGACCGCACTGAACGACACGAAACCATCGCTCGTGCTCGATCAGGTGCGCGCCCAATGGCGGGCCGCGAAGCCGGGTGATGAACCCGCTTTGGCGGGAACCATCGCCCAGTGGCAACAGGCGCTGTTGCGCTTCACCTCGGTCGGCCACATCGGCAAACGCGACGGCCCGAAGGCCTGGCAGGTCCCGGTGATTCCGCTCGCCAGCGCGCGCGAGGTGCGCCTGAAAATTCCCGCCCCTCCAACGGGACAGGACGTGACGTTGTATCTGGCCGTTTCCGACGCCGGCGACGGGAACGAGAATGATTTTGCGGTGTGGGAGAATCCGCGGCTCGTCGCCCCCGGCCGGTCGGACCTTTCGTTGCGGGACGTGCGGTCGGCAGTGAGTGCGTTGACGATGTATCGGGAAAAAGTTTTCTCCAGTTCGGCCAAGTGCCTGGCGGCGGCGGCCGAGGTCAGCGGTTCAGTGGACCAGAATTCCGTCGCGCAACTCGCGCAGAAACAGGGTGTGGAACCGGCCGTGCTCGGGGCGTGGCTGAATTATCTGGGCATTGGCGCCGGCGAGTCGCGGATTGATTCGTACATCACCCAAAAGGCGGAGAGTTCCCAGAATTACGACTTCATAAAAGGCTGGGTTGGTGCCGATGCGTTGAGTGTCATCGCCAACTCCTCCGACCAGCATGTGCGCGTGCCCGGCAACATGAAGCCGCATGGTGTCGCGGTGCATCCCTCGCCAAAACTGCGCGTCATTGTTGGCTGGCGGAGTCCGGTCGCCAGCACGTTGCGCGTCGAGGGCGTCCTCCAGCACGCCCACCCCGAGTGCGGCAACGGCATCACCTGGTCGCTGGAATTGCGGCGCGGCAATTCGCGGCAACGCCTCGCGGCGGGCACGGCGCAGGGCGCGAAGGAAGTGAAAGTCGGCCCGTTCGAGAATGTCGCGGTGCAACCCGGCGACGTGATCTCAGTGGCCATTGGGCCACGCGACGGCAATCATTCCTGTGACCTCACGGCGGTGGACTTGAACCTCAACGATGGCACCCGCCAATGGGACCTGGCGAAGGATTTGTCGCCCAACATTCTGGCCGGAAATCCCCACGCGGACAGCCTCGGTAACCCGGCAGTCTGGCACTTCTACAGCGAACCCGACACGGGCGGTGGTGCGGATTCGGTGCTGCCAACGGGTTCGCTGCTCGCGAAATGGCAGTCGAGCGCGAGTGCCGATGACAAGCAACGCATCGCCGGTGAAGTTCAAAAGTTGCTGCTCAGCGGTACGGGCGGTCTTGCAAAGGACGCGCCGGATGCCGCGCTTTATCGCGAACTCACCTCGCTGAACGGCCCGCTGCTGGGATCAATCCTGCGTAGCAGCCGACGTGAGGAGGCTCTGACTGAAACTCGAAACCCGAAACCCGAAACCCAAAACAATCAAAGCCTCGTTACCTCGGCTGCTACGAAATGGGGCCTAGACCCAACTCTCTTCGGCAAACATCCGAACGGCACCAAACTCACTGACACCAGCCTGTGTGTGCGGGCCCCGTCGGTCATCGAGGTGCGCTTGCCCGCTGACCTGGTGGAAGGCTGTGAGTTCGTGGCCACGGGCACCTTGCACAAGGAAACCGGTGCGGAAGGCAGCGTGCAGATGCAAGTGCTCACGACGAAGCCCGCTGCGTCGCCGGGTCTTGCCGCCGGGGCCTTCAAGGAACAGGGCGGCAAGAGCACCTGGTCGGATGGCGAACGGCCGGTGATTTCCGATTCGCCCATCATCGTCGCCGACGGCAGCGCGGCCCGGAAACGCATCGAGGCTGCGTTGGACGAGTTCCGTCAACTTTTTCCTGCCGCGCTTTGTTACACGAAAATCGTGCCCGTCGATGAGGTCGTAACGCTGACGCTGTTCTACCGTGAGGACGACCAACTGCGCCGGTTGATGCTCGACGACGCCCAGGCGGCCGAACTTGACCGGCTCTGGTCAGAATTGCACTACGTCAGTCACGACGCGTTGAAGCTCGTCGACGCCTTCGAGCAGCTCTGGCAGTACGCGACGCAGGATGCCGATCCCAGCGCGTTCGAGCAGATGCGCAAACCCATCAACGATCGCGCGGCGGCATTTCGCAAGTTACTCGTCGACACGCAACCGAAACATCTCGACGCCCTGATCGACTTCGCCACGCGCGCGTATCGTCGGCCGTTGAGCGAAGCTGAGACGCAGGAATTGCGCGGGCTGTACCGCAAGTTGCGCGAGCAGGAGATGTCCCACAACGAAGCGATTCGACTCACGCTCGCGCGCGTGCTCGTGGCGCCGGCGTTTCTCTACCGGCTCGAGAAGGCGGGGCCCGGCGTGAAACCCGGGCCGGTTTCGGATTGGGAACTCGCGAATCGACTGAGTTATTTCCTTTGGTCGTCCATGCCCGACGCCGAGCTGCGCGCGGTCGCCGCGTCGGGCAAGCTGCGCAACCCGGACGTGCTGGTGGCCCAGACCCGGCGAATGTTGCAGGATCCGCGCACCCGCCGCCTCGCGACGGAATTCGGTTGCGCGTGGCTGCACATCCACGACTTCGACACGCTCGACGAAAAGAGTGAGCGGCACTTCCCGACCTTTGGCGGTCTCCGCAGCGTGATGTATGAGGAGTCGATCCGCTTCTTCA
>JAYUBJ010000023.1:0-2759 GCA_043740915.1 Verrucomicrobiota bacterium | reverse complement strand
CCGCGGGCAAAGAGCGCGACGAGGCCCGGCGGACCGAGGCGTTGGCGGAATTGGGTGGGTGGGCGAAACCGTCCGGACGCGATCAGGTGGTTGGTTGGTGGCGCCCGATTTCCCCGCGCGACGGCAATGTGGCGGTCAATGCGTTGAAGCCGGTGCTGGCGGGCATTCTCCTGACCGCACCGGATGGCGTGCAACTGGCGGCGGCCCAGGTGGCCAATCAACTCGGGATCAAGGAAGCCGGCCCGGCGCTGGCGCAGTTGGTGGCCGACAAGAATGCTTCGGGCCGGGTGCGCGCCGAGGCGTTGAAAGCGCTCGAGGGCTTAAAGGATTTGAAACTTGAGGAGTCGGTGAAACTGGCTCTGGCGGACGAAAATGAAACCTTGCGCAAGGAAGGCAGCCGGTTGATGGCGAAGCTGCATCCCGATGATTCCGCCACGCCGTTGATGGCGACGCTGGAACGAGGTTCGGTTTCCGAGAAGCAAAATGCGCTGACGATTTTGGGCACCGTTCCGGGCAGTGCCGCGGACGAAATTCTGGCGGGCTGGCTGGATAAATGGCTGGCGCAAAAGGTGCCGACCGAATTGCAGCTTGATCTGCTGGAGGCGGCGGGAAAACGCACCGCGCCGGGCATCAAGGAACGGCTGAAAAAAATCGCGGATGCGCGCGACAAGAATGATCCGTTGATGGCGTACCGGACCACCATGGCGGGTGGCGACGCGGCGGAGGGCAAAAAGGTGTTTTTTGAGCGCGCCGAAGTTTCCTGCTTCCGTTGCCATCAAGTCAACGGCGAGGGTGGCGAAGTGGGTCCGGTATTGACGGGCATCGGTACCCGGCAGAATCGGGAATACCTTTTGGAGTCGCTGGTCTTGCCCAACAAGGTGATTGCGGCCGGCTTTGAAACGCTGTTGGTCACGATGAAGAACGGCATGATTTACGCCGGGCTGGTGAAGAGTGAGAATGCGGACGAACTCGTCCTGAACTCGCCGGAGGACGGCATCCTCAAGATCAAAAAGGCCGACATCAAAGCGCGGGCGAAGGGTGCGTCCGCCATGCCGGAGGGAATGGTGGAGATCATCTCGCGCCGCGACTTGCGGAACCTGATCGAATTTCTGGCCAGCTTGAAATAAGCGGGAACCACCGGCGGGCCGAATTCACCAGGTCCGGATTTTGCCCGCGAATAACGCGGATCAGCGCGAATGATCGGGAAGTCGGGAAACGAACCTGCGCGGATCCAGCAGGTATTTTGCTCTGTTGGTTTTGAATCCCAATCCGTCTTGTTCGCGCAGATCCGCGTTATTCGCGGGCAAACTCCGGAGTTTTGATCTTGTGCGACTCGTGATCATTTCAAGTAACTCTTTTCCTGCCGGAACGTCCTCATAAGCGTGGCCGTGACTCATTCTTTGTTGCAACAATTTTCGCGGTGGCGGGTTCTTGTCGTATGAACCGTGGCCCATCCCGAGGTTTGACAGTTCCGGCTGGACAGTGGATTTTAGGGAGCACATCCGACCTCCACTTCCAAGATGAAAACTATGAAGACACCATCCAATCTAATTCTCGCCGGGGCATTGGGCGTCGTCCTGTCGCTCACCACCCCGACGCGCGCCGACGAGCCCGAACCGAAACGGCCATTGGTCGAGCAGGCGCGCCGGGAGGTGGAGGCGCAACGCCGTGAAGCGGAAGAACAGCGCGACCGCGCCGAAACGCTGCTGCGCCGCGACGCGGAGGCCCGTCGGCCGGAAACGCGACGCGAAGGCCGTGAGGAGGATAGGGTCCAGTCTCGCGTGAACGAGGCGGAGTCATTGCGCGCGCGGCTGCAGGAATTGGTAGCCGCTGGCCGCAAGGAAGAAGCCGAGCAGGTCAGGCGGCAACTGGAAGAAATGGAATCGCGGCCGGGCGAGCCACGGAGGCGTCCCATTCCACCCGGTGACGGGCCGGAGGAAGTCGAGCGGCGGGTGAAACATTTGGCCATCGCCACCGAGAATCTGCTTGCCGCGGGAAACCATGAGTTGGCGGAGAACTTACAGCGTCAGATCGAGCAGATGAAGCGGCCAGTGCGGGAACAGCGTGGTTCCAGACTCCCAGGCAATCGCCAACCACGACTTAATCTAACCGTGGAGGATTCCTCGTTATGATCATGGCGGACATCTTGACGTATTTTCTGTTAATCGTGGGAATGATGATGGTGTTCGTCAGCTTCTGGCTGGCGGCGGAGGCGCTCTTTCCCGAAATGGTGGTGCGGGCGCGGGCGCAATACAACCGCCCGGTCCGAATCACGTTGATCGGCCTCGCGCTCGTGCTGCCGTTCCTGCTCGTGGTGATGATGTGTTTTCAAGTGAGAAATCCGGTGTTTCAATTGCTTGGCGTGACCTGCACCGCCGTGCCGGTGGTGCTCGGCTTGCTGGGCTCGAGCGGACTCAGCCAGCGCGTCGGGATCGGCCTGCCGTCGGTGGTCGATGAACAGCAGCCGTGGCGGCGGGTGCTGCGCGGCGGCATCGTGCTGGTCCTGACGTTCCTGCTGCCGTTCGTCGGCTGGTTTTTCCTGCTGCCGCTGGTCCTCGTCAGCGGTCTGGGTGCGGCGGTGCTTTCGTGGTCGGCCCGGGGCAAGGCCACCTCTGCTCCCGCGAACCTGCCCGCCGCCGCCGCCGAACTGGCCGCCAAATGAATTTTTCGCGCCGACAATTTCTGCGGGTTGGCAGTGGCACCGCGCTCGCCGCCACCGCTGGGTGCAGCAAGTTGCCGGAGGCCTGGCAAGTGTGGAA
>JAYUBJ010000022.1:0-2760 GCA_043740915.1 Verrucomicrobiota bacterium | reverse complement strand
CGATTTCGCCGAGCGCGCGCACCGCCTCGACGGCGAGCGCCTCGGGATTTGGTTGCGCCAGCAATTTCACCATCGCAATGCGCACGGCGTCGCTCTTCAACTGGCGGACGGCTTGCACGGCCTTGATGCGTTCCTCCACGGCGGCCTTCACGTCATTCACGAGGCTCAGGCTGTTCTGCATGGCGGTGGCGTCGCCCCACAGCGCGCCCAGGCGTTGGGCGTGGCTGACAATTTCCGTGCGCGGACTGGCGAGCAGCTTGGTGAACAATTCCGCCGTCGATTTGTTCGGACGCAACGCCTTGCCTTTCTGCCCGTCCACCAATCCGTTCAGAGCGTAGGCCGCGAGCGCCTCGCCCGACGGCAGTGCCATCAGGAAATCAACCGCGGCATCCAGGGCGGCAGGGTCTTGCAAATCGCAGACGCGCCGCATGGTTTTGTAAGCAAGCTGGCCGCTCAATGGCAGGGTCGCGGGGCCGGTGCGCGCGAGGTCGTGGAAGGCGTTCTGCGGATTGGCGGCGATCTTTGGCTCGGACGCCATCCAGATCATGAACGGAATGAGCGGGTCGTTGCCATCGGCGGATTTGGCCACGAGGGTCGCGAGTATCTTGCCCACGTCCGCTTCCGCCTGCTCGGTGACCACCGGCGTGTTGACCGTCAGCGAACTGGAAACAAATTGCCGGCAGGCCGTCGCCACGGCGAGCCGCACCGACGCGTTGGCGTCCCTGGCCAGCGTGTCTAATCGAGTCAGCGCGGCTTCCGAGGCGGCACCACGCTCACCGGTGAGCCGCGCGACCCAGGTGCGAATAATCGGTTCCTGGTCCTCCACATATTTATCGAGGATCACATCATTCAAAATCATCGTGCCGTGCAGCGTCCACAGCGCGCTGAGCCGGGCTTCCAACGTCCGACCCTCCGCAAGCAATTTTTGCAACGCGATGGCCGTGGCCAAATTCTCCCGGTTCACCGGCTGGCCGCCAAAGCGCTCAGTCAACAATCGCTGCGCCATTTTTCGCTGCCAGACGTTGGGATGCGCGAGCAACGCCACCAGTTGCGCGTTGGTCAGTTTGCTCAAATCCATTTTGACCTCCGGTCGCGACGGCACGGGTTTGCCCGGGTCCTTGCCGGTATAAACCACGCGCCAGATGCGGCCGTGCTCGCGATCCACGCCTTCGGGATCGGCGTTGGCGTTTTGGTAGCACGGATATTTGTCATACCAATCCATGATCCAAAGGCAGCCGTCGGGACCGATCTGCTGGCTGACCGGCATGAACCAGCCGTCGTTGGCGCGCACAAAATCACGGATGAAAGAAGATTTGAAACTGGAGCCGTTGGGGGTAAGCCGGTCCTGGTGCACGGCGTTGTCATGGATGTTGCCGCAGAAAATCGTGCCGCGATATTCCTCCGGGTATTGGTTGCCCTGATACACCTGGATGCCCGCATAGGCGGCCATGTGGTGGCGATGATCCACGATGCTCGGCAAAAGCTGGTAACCGTACGGATTCGCCGGCGTGCCGCCCTGCCGCACGTATTGTCCGCCCGGCGCCATGTGGAACATGTGGTCGATCACACACGCGCTGAGAAAGGCATTGCCCGCGCGGTCGAAATCGACGCCCCACGGATTGCTGGTGCCATCGGCGAAGACTTCAAACTTTCGGGTCAACGGATGAAAACGCGCGACGGCGGCGTTCACGGTCACGCCGGAGTCGTTCGGATTGTTCGGGTCTTTGACGTTGGAAAGTGTGAAGACGCCGTGCGTCATGTAGAGGTAGCCGTCCGGACCCCAGGTGAAGCCGTTGAGCAACTCATGCCGGTCGTGCAGGCCAAAGCCGGTTTTCAACACCGTCCGCTTGTCCGCCTTGCCGGTGCCTTTGGTGTCTTCGAGAAACAAAAAATCCGGGGCCTGCCCCACGTAAGCGCCACCATTGCCAAGCAGCAGGCCCGTCGCCAGATTCAATCCATCGGCGAAGACCGTCACCTTGTCGGCTTTCCCATCGCCATCGGTGTCTTCGAGAATCTTGATCCGGTCGCGGCCTTTCTCGCCGGGCTTCGCGCCGAGCGGATATTCGTACAGCTCGACGACCCACAGCCGGCCGCGCTCGTCCCAGGTCATGGCGACGGGATTCACCACTTCCGGTTCGCTGGCGAAGAGGCGGATTTCAAAGCCGGGCGGCAGTGTGAATTTCTTCTGCGCTTCCTCGGGCGACAGCGCGGGTGTGCTGGCGGGCGCGTGCTGGCCGCTCATCTGTTTGCCCGACATCTGGTTGGTGTAAATCGGGAAACCGAGGTCGCGGCGCGGCGGCGTGTAGTTCGCGGCCAGAGTGGTTTGCGCAACCAACGAAGCGACCGCAATGGAAAGCATCACAAAGGATTTCATGGCTGGCTGAACATAGCGTTTCCGACCGCGCGTCGGCAACGCGATTCGGGAGGGCGGTGATGGGCGCGCAGACCTCGCCCGACCCGCAGCAATTCAACATGGTTTACGCGAGGCCCCCCGCGCTCGACCGCGATCCGGAAGACCCGACGCACACGGCGAATTTCGGCGTGAAATTGCAGGAGAAATTCCGCCACATCGGCGTCGAGAGCGAACTCGTCTATCCGGGCGCGCCCGAGTTGAAGCACGCGACGGTGGAGGATTATCTGATTGAGAAAATGAAGGCTCCTTCGGCGAAGTAGAATTCATCGCGAGGAGCCTGTCTGAACAATGGGTGGCACGGGCTACCAGCCCGTTTTCGGCGGCAACTTGCCGCCGAAAAGCCCGGC
>JAYUBJ010000021.1:0-2763 GCA_043740915.1 Verrucomicrobiota bacterium | reverse complement strand
CCGGCTCGACGTCGCGGACGAACTTTGCCTGGATCAGATCAAAGGCGCACGTCTCGCTGGCCAGCACCCAGGCATCCCCGACCTTGCCGAGGGACAACGGTCGAAACCCGTGCGGGTCGCGCAAGCCGATCAACTCATTTTCCGTCATGATGACGAGCGAGTAGGCGCCTTCGATGCGTCGCACCGTGCGCACGATGTTGCTTTCCGGCTGGGCGAGCAGACGCAAAATAATTTCACTGTCCACGGTCGTCGTGAAGCTCAGGCCCTTGACCTCGAGTTCATCCCGCAACTGCGCGGCATTGGTCAGGTTGCCGTTGTGCGCCAGGGCGATGTGGCCCTTGGCGTAATTCATGACCAGCGGCTGCGCATTCGACAGCAGCGAAGAGCCGGTCGTGGAATAGCGCGTGTGACCCACCGCAATATTGCCGACGAGCCCGTGCAAAATGTCTCCGTTGAACACCTGCGGCACCAACCCCATGCCCTTGTGTTCGCGAAACTGTTTTCCGTCGCTCGTCACGATGCCCGCGCTCTCCTGGCCCCGGTGCTGCAGGGCATACAGCCCATAGTAAGTCAGTTCGGCGGCGTTCGGATGGCCGTAAATGCCGAAGACGCCGCAATAATGTTTGGGGTAGTGCTGAGTCATTTAGCGCATCGCTTTCGCAATGGCATTCCACCAGAGGTCATGCAATTCCGGCAAGCCCCAAGTCAACTCGCCAGTGGAGGTTTTGATTTGCAAGTGTTCGCCGCCGACCGTGCCGAGGCGGGTCGCCGACACCCCGAGCAATTTCGCGCGTTCGATCACTTTCGTGGCATCCAACGCCTTCGTGGTGATGACGACGCGACTTTGCGTTTCGCCGAAGAGGAGGGCGTCAAGCCGGTCTCCAGCTACTTTATCCGGCTGTTCCGTTTCCGCCAAAGATGGTGACAGGCGCGACGCCTGTCCTACGTTGGTCAAATCCACTGTCGCGCCGATCAAGCGGGGGGTTTCGCGGGCGAATTGCTGGCTGATGCAGCATTCGGCCAGCGCGACGGCCAGGCCGCCATCGCTGCAATCATGCGCGTTTTTCACCACGCCGGATTGGATGAGCCCGAGCAGGGTCGTGTGGAGGTTCTTCGCCTGCTCGAGATCGCAGCGCGGCGGGCTGCCCGTCTTTTTGCCGTGAATGACCTGTAAATACGCGCTGCCGCCCAGCCCAAAAATCGGGTCGGCTTGGTCCACCACTTCACCCAGCAAAATAATTACATCACCGTCGTCCTTGAACCACTGCGTCGTGATGTGCTCGGGTTTCTCGATGACACCAACGACGGCCACGGTAGGTGTGGGGTCAATGGGGCCCATGGGACTCTGGTTGTACAGCGAGCAATTGCCGCCGGTGACGGGCGCATTGAACGCGCGGCAGCCATCGGCCAGGCCGCGCACGCTCTCTTTCATCTGCCAAAACAGTTCCGGCTGGTGCGGGTTGGCCATGTTCAAATTGTCCGTCGCACCGAGTGGCAAAGCACCGGAGCACGCAAGGTTGCGGCAGGCCTCGGTGATCGCCGCCTTCGCGCCTTCGTAGGGATCAAGGTAAACGTAAACACCATTGCAATCCACCGTGAGAGCGATGAGTTTCTCGGGGAACTGGGTGGAACCGGCCACTGGCCTGTCCTGGCCGGCCACCAGCCGGCCAGAAGCTTCCGGCAAGTTGCCGGAAGCAACGGGCAGGTTGCCCGCGCCACCCATCAGAGGAATTGAATCACCCTTGATGCGAATCACGGCCGCATCGCTGCCGGGGCAAACCACCGAGCCGTCCCGCACCATGTGATCGTATTGGCGATACACCCAATTCTTCGAGGCGATAGTCGGCCACGCCAAAAGTCTTAGGAGATCGGATTTTGGGTCGGGGGTCTGGGGAATTCCATCGAGGCGGAAGGCGCGGACCTCCTTCAAGTATTCAGGTTCAGTTGACTCGCGCTGGTACACGGGGGATTCATCCGCAATTTTTTTGGCGGGAATATCCGCGACGATTTTGCCGCCGTGCCGCACCACCATGTAGCCGGTGTCGGTGACAAATCCAACTTCCGCCCACGGCAAATCCCACTTGTCAAAAATACGTTTCACTTCCTCCTCACGACCCTTGTGAACGATGATCAGCATGCGTTCCTGTGACTCCGAAAGCATGATCTCGTAGCTGCTCATGTTCGGCGCGCGCTGGGGAACCTTGTCGAGTTCGATCTCGATACCCGTGCCCGCGCGGGCGGCCGTCTCACACGTCGAACAAGTCAAGCCGGCCGCGCCCATGTCCTGGATGCCCGCGACCGCGCCGGTCGCCAGGAGTTCGAGGCACGCTTCGCACACCAGTTTTTCCATGAAAGGATCGCCCACCTGCACCGCGCCGCGTTGTTGTTCGGAGGATTCCTCGGTCAAGTCTTGCGAGGCAAACGCCGCACCCGCGAGGCCATCGCGTCCGGTCGCCGGGCCGACGTAAAAAACGGGATTGCCCACGCCTTTGGCGGCGCCGCGCGCAATTTGTTCGTGCCGCAGCACGCCGAGGCAAAACGCGTTCACGAGCGGATTGCCTTCGTAGGATTTGTCAAAATAAACCTCACCCGCGATGGTCGGAATGCCGAAGCAGTTGCCGTAGTGGGCGATGCCGCTGACGACGCCGGCGAACAGGCGGCGGTTGTTAGCAATTTGAGATTTACGATTTGCGATTTCGTTCAAAGTGGGACGGGCTTCCAGCCTGTCTCCCGAGCCGTCTGCCTTCAGGGCTTGGGAGACAG
>JAYUBJ010000020.1:0-9067 GCA_043740915.1 Verrucomicrobiota bacterium | reverse complement strand
CACCTTCCACCACGAGCGCGAGTTCCTCCGTGCCGCGCACCGCGACGAGGCCGGTCTCGCGCTTCACATCGATCGCGTGTGGCACGGCAATTCTCACTGTGGCGGGCAGCGCGCCCAGCACCCGTTCGGTCTCAACCGTCAACTGCCAGCCCGGTGACACCCCTTTCACCAGGTCCACAATCAGCGTTTCCACGCCGGCTTCGGTAACAATTTCCCACGTGCGAATCCATTCGCCTTCAACGCGCAGCAAGCGCTGTCCGACGGGCAGGCGCACCTTCGCCTGGCGCAATTCACCCTGCGCCACGGTGTAATCCAGAACCGCGCGCGTGTTCACCACCCCGCCACCCAGCGTCACGACGGTCGTGCTTTGGTTGAACACGGTGGCTTCCATGTCCTGGATCCGTTTCATGCGCGGGGTCCACTGCAAATCCACGCGGTCGCTCGCGCCGATGATGGCTTCGACGAGCGTTTGTTGCGCCGACGTGGTGCGCTTGAAAGAGACGGCTGAGGGGAACTCCACATCGGCGTCCGGTTCGTCAATGGTCGCGGTGAGCCGGCTCGAGAGCGCGGAGGGCAGGACAAATTCAAGCTGGCGCCGTGTGCCATCGCCGCCGAGTTTGACGAGGAGTTTCATCTCGAGCGTCACCGTGCCGCGATTGGTCAGGAGCAGGCTCACGTTCGCGCCCTCGCGCACGAGTTTTGCGTTGCCAGATTTCACGGCAAAACTGGCGATGGCGACGTCGCCGCCGAACAGCGGGACGATGAGGCTGTTGGTCGCGGCGGACTGCAACTGGAGGGTGGCATCGAACTGCGCCGAGCGTTCGCGAACGGAACCGGTATAAACCACGGAGGTGATGGTGGAGAGATTCGGGTTGGAAGCCGAAGGATTCGAGCCCGGCTCAGTCTGCGCCATCGCCGAGGACACGGAGAGGAGTGAAAGCAGGAGCAACCCAATCGCTGCGGCTGGTGGAGCGGGCGGCGGCCCAGACTGATCCCTGTTTACTGATAACTGATTACTCTCCTTCCGTTTCGGCCACAATTTTCGCACCACCAGGACCAGTGCGGCGAACAGCAGGACCGGCGCGGCGGTAATCAAGCCGTAGTGCAGCACGCGGCCGGAGATGAGCAGGTTGCCCACCGCGCCGGCGGCAAGCACGAGTCCGACGACCACCCAGAAACTATTCCGGTTTTCGCTCCGCCCTTGAACCCAGACCAGCGCGAGGCCGAGGAGGAAACCCACGAGCTGCACCACGGATCGCGCCGTGCGAAACGAGCCGTAGTTCATGACCGACATCTGCACCGCGAGCGGTTCGCCGGAGATGTTCAGCACTTTGGTGAAAGTGAACGACTGGCCGGAACGCGGGACGTCGATGCGAATGGAGCGGAGCCCCGCTGCTACCGGGGCGCCCTGACCGCTGAGACTCAGCGAATTGGTGACATAAATGGAACTCCCCGTGAGGCTCTGAACTGTCACCGCGCCGAGTGCGCCGCCGGCTTTAGTGATCGAATTTGCGGCTTCGGGAATCGGAGTGGCCACGGGCGGGTTGGCCGGGAGTTCCATAGGCTGCACTTGAATTCCAGTGATCTCCCCTTTCGCTTCGCTGGGTTTTTGAGCGGCACCCAATCGTGCCTGGGCCATAATTTCGACGTCGCGTTGCAGCGCCTCCGCAAATTTCGCGCTGCTCAACTGTTGGACACTGCCATCGGCCAAGGCTACGTTGCGCCCGTTGAGGTCGACCGGCGAGTAGGCGATGAGCGCTCCTGCCTGCGACTCCAATTTGCCCGCGCCGACATAAATGTAACGTTCATGACTGTCGGGATCGATCAATACTTTTTCACTGCCGAGTTCATTCATCATTTCCTCAAAGCTATTCGGCATGCGCCCGTCGTGATCCCCGGCAAAGATCCTGGCCGCTAGTCCGATCTGTTTGAGGTTGCTTACGCTTTTGATGCGTTGAGCCTTTGCTTTGGCACTGCTCAGGGCGGGCAGCAGTATTCCGGCAAGGATCGCAATGAAAGCAAAAACCGCCAATACACCTAACAGTCCTTGAAAACCGCGCTTCATCCCTTGCCCAATCAACGATCCGACCAGCAACACCATCAGGCAAACGATGAGTGCAGCCACGCCGTGCTCATGCCAGAAGTCGGCGTAGTATTCCGTGAATCGCGTCCACGCGTCGCGCAGATCGTAAGTCGTGCCGCGCGCGACGGTCATGTTGCCGCCGAAGTCGGTTACGCGTTTGGTCACCGGCACGAAGAGCTGCCACTCGGCATAGGTATTCGGCACGTCGGTCTGCGGCGCGACCAGTGCGACCGTCTGCGGCCACAAACCAGCCTTGAGCGCGTCGAGCTTTTGCGCATACACCAGATCCACCGCGAAGGCCTCATCGCGGTTCGCATCGCGCGGGAGCGAGACCAGCAATTGTTTCCCGTCCTTCTCAGCCTTGACGGGTTGGTTGTTCACATAAGCGCCCCAGAGCGTCGCGCCCGGCGGTAGCGTAAACGCCTGGAATTGTCGGTCGTTATTTTTCACCATGAAGCTCGCCTGCGTGAGCATTTCGCCCGCGTCGGTGAGCACGCTGGTGAGTTGCGTGCGGTCGGCCACCGCATCAAGCACGCGCTCCTCGGCATGCCGGTTCACGTCCAGTTGCAACACGAAATCACTGCCGGTGTAGCGATACGCCAGCAGCACGGGCCGCGTGATCAGCGCGCGGTCGGTCTCCGCCAGTTCGGTCTGGTCAATCACGCGCAACGGCTCGGTCACGGGCCGCGGGACGAGCTTCAAGCTCGCGGCCGTGGTGATGGCCACGGAACCGGTCTCGCGCTCGACGTCGAGCGCGTGTAGACCCGCGGTTTGGAGCAGCGCCTTTTGCGGATCGAACTGGTAATCGTACGTAACCACGAGCGTGTAGCCGCCCCAGGCCTTGTCCTGCAACGAAATCGTCCAAGCCACTGAGTTGGTGTCCACCGTCGTGCCCCGATTCGATTCCTTCCGCCGGATGTTCGGCCCCGTGAACTCGACGTTCTTCCAGTGCGCGGGAATGCGGACGCGGAATTCCTGCACGCCCTGATTGATGATGCCGTAGCGCACGGTCGCACTGCCGCCCACGAGGCCGTCGCCGATAGTCACAAGATTAAATACTTCCGCCACGATGCGCGCGGGCAACCGCTCGATCGCCAGCGCGAGTTGCCAGTCCGGCTGATCGGCGGTGAACGCGAGCAGTTCGTCCGCATGTCCCGGCAGTTGGTTGACCGGAATCTCACGCAGGCCCGTCAACTCGGCGGTTTTCAAACGGATGCCCGGCGCGCTGGCGGCGCCGAGGAACGCCACTTCTTTCGCCGCACCGGTGAGGCGCAGCGGCAGCACGGTGAGGTTGGTGGGAAAAGTTTTCTGCGATTGCTCGAGCTGCACCTCGAGCTGGCGCACACCCAGCACGCGGGCGAGGAAGGACACGCGCAAGACCTTGCGGTCGGCCACCGTTCCATCACTGACTTTCCAATCGTCCACGCCTTCGCCTTTGACGTCGGCGACGACGAAGCCTGGTTGCGGTGTGAATTCCGCGGCGTAGATGCCGGACTTCTCGACCATGAGGGTGAGCGAGTGCGCGATCAACAGGCGGGTCTCTTCGAGCCGTACGGTGATCTGGTCGAAGGTGTTCACGACCGGCTCAATGCGCTTGAGCCTTAGCGCGAGCGCGAACGGCCGGCCGTAGAATCGATACGCCGCGAACGTGCCGGCCGCCGCGTTGACCTGCCGCAGTCCCGCGGCGGACTCGACCTCGACCGTGACGTCGTCGATGCCGAGCGTGAACGAACCGGACTCGCGTTCGACTTCGAGAGGCTGCGGCGGGGTGATCGACGCATTGAACGGTGTGGCGTTCACGCTCAATTCGGAGAAGAGAGTGAGCGTGTAGGTTTTTTCAACCGGCTTGACGAATTCGACCGTGAGGAATTGGCGCGCACCGTCGGGTTTCACGTTCCAGTCGCGGATCTGTTCACCCTGCAAGCGGGTGAGCGCCTGGTTTGCGGGCAACGCGAGGGTGAGCTTGGCCACGCTGGCCTGGAGCAGTTCATAGCGGAGCACGGTGGTGAACTTGATGACCGTGGGCGTGATCTGCGCGGACGCGGTGGTGTCCACCGTGACGAGGGATTTGCGTGCGACCTCGGTGGTCTTGCTCTGCCAGCGTAACGCGAGCGTGCGGTCCTGACCGAGAAAACCCTGAACGTGTGAAAGGTCGGGGGACTTCGCAGGTGCGGCCGATTTCTCCGGATCCACCGACGCGCCGCTCATCAATTGCAGCTCCACTCCGGCCGCCGCCTGCGCGGTGATGGACGCAATTGCCGCCGCCGGGCCGCTGAAGGAAATCTGGTTCCACGGCTCCGCCCGCGTGATCTTGGCCACGACTTCGAGTTTGGGCCTGTAGTTTCCCGGCGCCGAAACAACGAGACGATATTGCCCGGCCACGCGCACAATGCGCAGCTCCGGTGGCAGCGCTCCGGGAATCACCGCCACGTCGCCGGCAAACAACGGTGCGGAGATTTCGTTTGTCGTCAGCGACTCGACCTCGAGCGTGACGGCGAAGCGCGCCTCATGGTCTGAGACCTTGCCGTCGTACGTGACTTCGCGGAAAACCAAATTCGTGTACGCCGGGGTGCCGCGTCCGACCAGCGGCACCGCGGGACGCGGGGCGCTGCTACCGCGCGAGGAGATTTGCAGGCCATTCAACACCGCGATGCCGTTGGCACCCGCGGCAACCTCGATCACGACGGGATGCGCCGCGTCCACCAAAACGTCGCGGAAGACCACGAACTGTTGCTCCTCGCGCCAGGGCTGCGATGCCTTCCAACCAGCGGAAGAAAGCGTGGTCAGCGGACCATAATTCGTGCCGCCACTCTGGAGGCGAAAGAGGCTGTTCATCTCACCGGTAGCATCCGGGTCGGCGTGACCGTAGAGATAAAAATGATAGCGGCCGGCATCGAGCCCGGTGAGCTGAACCGTGATGTTGCTGCCGTTGGGCGCGAAAATATAGCCGTCGAACATCGCGTCGCCGGTGGCGTTGCCCCAGACCCCCGATGCGTTCGCCACCGCAACGGACACGCCGGACTCGGTGCCATCGGAGAGTTTCAGCTTGTTCAACACGCCATTGGGAACGACCGGCATGCCGGGAACGAAGCGCGGGCGGTAGTGGGTGTAAAGGTTCCAGTAATCATTCGTGCCGCGGCCCGTCCCGGCGAAGCCGACCTTGGCGCTCGCGGCACCGACGCCGAAGTCCACGTTTAGCAGCGACTGGGCCCGCGCCGGCAACGCGAACGCGACGGCGGCGAGGAGGGAAAGAATGAGTCTGTATGCGCGCATAAGCGGGGTTGGGGTTCCGGTTTGATTTGTTCTACCAAAATAAGCCAGACCAACCGATAAAAGCCAGTCGAATGCACGCTCGCATGTTGGTCGGGGAGCATCCCGAAGTTGTTGGTGGTTTCTCCCTCTCCTCCCTCGGAGGGAGGAGAGGGCCGGGGAGAGGGGGGCCGTTCAGACTTCTTGGAATCCCCTCTCCCCAACCCTCTCCCCGTCCGACGGGGAGAAGGAGAAGACGACTGCGGACGACGACCCAACCAACAACTTGGGGATGCACGCTGTTGAGTGGCTTGCCAGTTGTTGTGGCAGCCCCGTTCGCGGGCCGCGGGTGTGTCGTCCTCGACCAACCGCAGCACGTGGGAAGGAAAGGACGCATCGGGTCTGTCCCGCTGGTTCGCCTGGCCGAGCGCTGCGGCTGATCCCGCACGGCGCGGGACACAGCCGCGGTCCGGGGACGGTCGGCGGCTGCGCCCAACCCGGTGCATCCCGATGTTGTTGGTGCTCCCAACCCGCATTGACCGAGATTTTCCGTCTTTTCAGGTTTACCAACAACTTCGGAATGCTCGGTGTTGGTCGGGCGCGTTTCGGAATCAGGGCGGGACGCCCGGTCGGGGCACCGGGCCTACAACGTTGTAGGCCGCGTGCCCTCACGCGGCGTCCGGCTGACCGGCCCTAACCCAGTCCATCGTTTGACATGGCACCCTGGGCTGTTTACAGACTTCATCCGAGGATTCACCCTGCCCTTTAGTCAGCGGCGGACATCATGGCTCCAATCGTTTCCAGCGCATTTCCCTCAAGGCGATTGTTCACATAGATGAACGTTTTCGGTTTCTCCCCGGCTTGCCTGCCTTGAGCAATCAGGGCCCTGCCAGCGGCCCGTGCCGCCGGGTTTTGCTCCTTCACGCGGTCGTACGGTTGAAAGGTATTCACCGCATCCTCATATTTGCGACCTGGCTTGAGGAGAAATCGCGCCGCCGAAAGCTGCCGATTCGTCCGACTGCCGGGCAGCGCCATTTGCTCGCTCACCGGCGGCATGGCGTCCCATGAATTGAATACATGCGTGACGCGATGGCGAGCGAGGCAGGCGAAGTATTCAGGCACGAGCCAGTGCTTGTTGCGCAGCTCAATTCCGTACGGCCAGCCAGCCGGAAGTTTGTCGAGAAACTTGTCCAAGTCCGCGACAAAGTCCCGGCCATGGCTGTAGTCGGTTGGATAAAAACGCGAGAATTCAAAGATGAGAATGCCGACGTATTGCCGGATCGTCGCGCAGGGTTTGAGGAAGGCGCGATGAAACAAATCGGCGTTCAAAAAGTTTTCATTGAGTTTGCCGGCGCGATGACCAAAGCGCTCGAGGTTGGGAAATTTCCTCGCCGTGATTTCGTCGGTGACCTTTAAACCAAATTGGAAATCGGCGGGAACTTGCGATGCCAGGCTGGCGAGATATTTCTCGCTGGGAAAGCTGTAGTACGCCGCATCCACGCAGACCGTCTTGAACACCTCCGCGTATTCGCGCAGGCAGTCCCGCTCGAACCGGGTCTGGGCGACCTTGCCGCGATATTCGTAACGCGCGGGGGTGTAAAGCTGCCCCAACCAGCCCGCGTATTTCCAGGAGGACGTACCGATGAAAACGCCTTGGGCTGCGAGTTCCGCCTCTGCCTGCTTCATTATCTCGCGCTCGAAGGGCATGGGCGAGCTTGTTGGGTCAGGGACGGAAAGTCAACACCACCACCATCTCTGCGATCCGCGAGTACCATCTTTTGCTACCCTGCAAGAAACTGAGCTGCGTCCTTGAATCCGGAATGTGAAAAATTCGTCGTTGCAATTTAATCGCCGCACCGGCAAGTTTCACGGCCTTGGTTCGGGGCGTAGCGTAGCCTGGTAGCGCGCTTGTTTCGGGTACAAGAGGTCGTGAGTTCGAATCTCACCGCCCCGACCAATTTCAACGAAGCACTTTCGGCCGGCCCGCGTCATGCGAACACTGTTTCAGTCCGTGCTGTTCACCCCTACTCCGGCGGAAATGGTTCAACCCATTCACACGCAGCCCAGGCTCGATGGGTGGATCTTCTCCATGATTTTGGTGGTCTCGACAATCCTGCTGGCGCTCCCGGCCCGGGGCGCGGAATTGCTGCCGCCAGGACATCGGCCCGTGCCGCCCGGCGTGCATGCGCTCGTCGGCGGCAAAGTCGTCACCAAGCCGGGCGAGGTGATTGATCCGGCCGTGATTGTCATCCGCGACGGCCTCATCGTGGCCGTGGGGAGGGACGTGAAACCGCCCGCCGACGCGCGCATTTGGGAGATGAAAGGCACCACCATTTACGCCGGGTTCATGGATCCCTATCTGTCGCTTGGGGGCACGAACACGTCCATTTCCACCACGGACTCGGAACCGATACGGCAAACCAGCCTGACTTCCGGTGGGATTAATTTCTTTGGCGCGCCCGGCCAGCGAACCGACCGGGGTAACCCGGGCCCTGGCTATGAGGTTGGCCAGATGATGCCAGAAAATCGGGTGGCGCGAAGCTATGTTCCCGATGCCAAAGCCTTGGAAACCATGCGAGAGCTCGGCTTCACCACGGGGAACATTGTTCCCGGCAAGGGCATTTTGCGCGGCACCAGCGCACTCGTGGCGTTGGCCAACGTCAACCCAAACGACGCGATCATTAAATCGGATGTCTTTCAGCATGTCGCCTTCGAGACGCATGACAGCGACGAAAAGGCCTACCCCGGCTCGCTCATGGGCGTCATCGCTGCGGTGCGGCAGGTGTTTTTTGACGCGCAACACTATGCTGTGGACACGGCGGATTTTCATCGGCGCCCGCAGGCGCGCCAGCGCCCGGAGGTCAATCCGGCGTTGGAAGCGTTGGCACCCACGCTCGACCAACGATTGCCAGTCGTGTTCGAACCCGGCAGCAGTCTAATGGTCGATCGCGCAGTCCGCGTGGCGCGGGAGCTCGGTTTAAAGTTTTTCCTGTGCTCGTGTGGTCAGGAATGGCGCCGACCAGAACTCGCGAAGAATAGCGCTACGCCCTTTATCGTGCCATTGAATTTTCCCGAGTTGCCGAAATTACCCGGCGACGATGATTGGGATCCAGTGACGCTCGATCAATTGCGGGCGTGGGATTGGGCACCGGAGAATCCAGCGCTGCTCCGCCAGCAAGGACTGGACATCGCCCTGACCACTCACGGATTGGCGGAACGGAAAAGTTTTCGCAAAAACCTCCAGCTCGCCCTTGATCGCGGCCTTTCGGAAAATGATGCGCTGGCGGCGCTCACCACGATTCCGGCCCGACTCTGTGGCGTTGAAACCCAGCTCGGCACGATCGAACCAGGCAAAATCGCCAACTTGGCCGTGGTGGACGGCGGTGGCTATTTCGATCCTGAATCGAAAGTGCGCGAAGTGTGGATCGACGGCCGCATTTATTCGATCAAACCAGGCCCGGATAAATACGCCGAGAAATCCAAGGAAGCGAAACCGGATCCCGCGAAAGAGGAAAAGGAGAAGGCGGAGAAAACGACGAAGCAAACGGAGCTGCGCGATTACCAAAAGAAGCGGCTGGCGAAACCGCCGCTGGAAGGGCGCGGGCCGATTTCGAACCCACCGGCAATTTTGATTGTGGACGCTTCGATTTGGACCTGCGGGCCACTGGGCAAGCTGGAAAGCACCGACATACTCATCTATGACGGGAAGATCCAAGAGATTGGCAGCGGGGCGCG
>JAYUBJ010000019.1:0-2775 GCA_043740915.1 Verrucomicrobiota bacterium | reverse complement strand
GCGTGCGGCGTTCAAAGCGGCCTCAGCCCGCACGCCGACGCGATGCGGGCTGGAGGGATTGCCGATGAATTGCTCCGCCGCCGCGAGCCATGCCTGTCGCGCCGCAGGCAGCAGTGGCGTGGTGGCGTTGTGGTCGAAGTAAGTCATGCGCAAGCGGAGGGTAGCCCGTGTCGCCATTGCCGACAATGGCGTTGGAGCGCAGAAAAAATCAACCTGTGGCGAAACTCCGTTCTTTGGAGGAGACGAGGTGACGAGTCTCTAATCTCCTCGGTTTTTAAGGGGTAAGTTAGAGCCTCCTCACCGGCGGCTCCTACAATGAAAAGAGTTTTCAAAGGGCGGCTTTTTTCACGCCACTTTTACCTTGATCTTATTTCCTTTAATCGTGGTGCGGTTGAGCTTCGAGAGGATGGCGTTCGCGTGCTCGGCGGCGACGTCCACAAACAAATGCCGTTCGCGGAGATCCACCACGCCCACCACGTTTGCCGGCAAGCCGGTCTCGCCGAGAATCGCGCCCACCACATCACCCTTCGCGACTCCCATCTCCTCGCCGACGTTTATGTAGAGACGGGTCTGGTCACCCGGCGTGGCGCGACTGTGTTTCGGAGAACGAAAGAGCGGCGTCTCCAGGCGCTCGCGGCGTTCCGGTCCGCGCGCAATGCGCTCGGGTTTTTCTCGCGGCGGCGCAGACGCAGGACGAAAGGGCTGCTTGTTGGCAACCACGGCGACCGGAGGCGCGCTGGGAGTTGGCTTCACCGGAATAATGACCGCTGGCTCAGTGCGCGGGGCGGGAATGATTTTCGGAAGTGCCGGATCGGAGATCGGCGCACCAACTCGCGGCGATTTCATCGACGCGGGAGCGGGCGCGACTGTAGGAGTCGCGACCGGTTTTGGCCGGAGCAGCACTGCGGGACTCGATTCCCGGCGGGGCGGGCGATCGTCGTGGCGTTCCGCGCGCATTTCGCGAAAAGTCGGACGCTCGGGTGCCAGTGGCCGCTCCTCAAAGGTCGGCTTGGTCTTGGGCGCGGGTTGCTCCTCCTCGCTGTTCAAATGATGCAGCAGCGCCGAGGCGATGTCCGTCGAAGTGAAACCCTCTTCCAGCAGCCGCTCAATGAGGTGATCCTGGCGGGGGTATTCGCCGGCGGTCAACGTGGCGCGGAGTTTGTCGAGCAGGACGTTGGCGCGGGCTTCTTCCACTTCGCCGGCGGTTGGCACGTTTTCGCGCTGAATTTTAACCTTCGTGTACCGCTCGATGTTGCGGATTTGAAACACCTCGCGTCCGGCTACGAACGAAACGGCGCGTCCGCTCCGGCCCGCGCGACCGGTGCGTCCGATGCGATGCACGTAATCCTCCACGTCGTACGGCAGGTCGTAATTGAACACCACCTGCACGTCGTCCACGTCGATGCCGCGCGCGGCCACGTCGGTGGCCACGAGAAATTCGAGGCCGGATTTGCGGAACTTCTGCATCACGCGGTCGCGCATCTGCTGGCTCATGTCGCCGTGCAAACGGTCGGCGGAATAACCCTGGGCGTTCAGGTGATCCACAAGATCGTCCACCATCCGTTTGGTGTTGCAGAAAATGATGCCGAGCTTGAGATCATGAATGTCGATGAGCCGCGTAAGCAGTTCGATTTTGAACCGCCGGTCCACCTCGTAGTAAACCTGCTCGACGGTCGGCACGGTCAGCGCCTTTTGTTCGATGCGCACGTTCACCGGGTCGCGCGAGTATTTGCCGATCAAATCCTGGATCGGGCGCGGAATTGTCGCCGAGAAAAAAACCGTCTGCCGCGCGGCGGGCGTGCCTTGCAGGATGATCTCGATGTCCTCGCGGAAACCCATGTTGAGCATCACATCCACTTCGTCGAGGACGACCATTTTCAGTGCGTCGAGCTTGAGCGTGCCGCGTCGCATATGATCCATGACGCGGCCGGGGGTGCCGATGACAATCTGGGCGCCTTGTTTCAGGCCAAGAAATTGGCGTTCGTAAGACTGGCCCCCATAAACTGGCAGCGCATGGACACCGCGTTTGAACAGGCAAAGCTTGTGGATCTCCTCGGACACCTGCACCGCCAGCTCGCGCGTGGGGCAAAGGATGAGCACCTGCGTGGCGCGGCTCGCGGCATCCACCTTCTCGATGGCCGGCACGGCGAACGCGGCGGTCTTCCCTGAGCCAGTCTGCGACTGGCCGACGACGTCCTTGCCGGCCATGAGGACGGGGATGGCCTCGGCCTGGATGGGTGCGGCCTGCTCGAAGCCGAGTTTGTCGATGGCCTTGAGCAATTCCGGCGAGAGGCCGAGTTCCGAAAAAAGTTTTCCAGTCATAAAAGGGTGCGGAGCATACCACAAGCAGGGCGGGTGACGAGGAGTATCTGGAGTTATTACGCGGCGGCAGGAGTTCGACCGCTCCGGAGGAGCGTACGAGGGTAGCCACGGGTGAGCAGAGCGAACCCGTGGTGTAGGTTCGCAGAGCGGCACGCCCCGGAGGGGCGGACGAACGGCCATTCACACATAATGTAGGCACGTTCCATCCCTGGCGGCAGGTCGCGTCCACCCCGCCGGGGCGGATGATCAAACGCCGAGATTCCACGGGTTCCCTATGGTCACCCGTGGCTACCTTCGTGCGGTCCTTCGGACCACGTTCATCGGCAATGCGTCGGGCGAGATGGGAATTGCCAAGTGTGATCCACATTCGTCATGCTCCTAACCAACAATTCATACCCGCATGAAACTCGGCATCATCAATTCCGCCTTCCAGCAGGCCGGCGTGGACACCGC
>JAYUBJ010000018.1:0-2783 GCA_043740915.1 Verrucomicrobiota bacterium | reverse complement strand
AAGCCGGAACCGTTTACCGGATTGCCGGCGTGGCGCAGGACATCACCCAGCGGTTCGCCGCCGAGGAGGCCGCCCGCGAAGCCCTCGCCGTGCTCGACACCACCGCCGACGGGGCGTTCATCTTCGACCCCGACACTCTGTTTTTCAGTTACGTGAACGAAGGGGCCGTGCGACAGCTCGGTTACCCCCGCGAGGAGTTTTTGCGGATGACCCCGCTCGACCTCAACACCCAGTTCGACGAGCGGCAATTCCGTAATTTGATCGCCCCTTTGAAAACGGGTGCGCAGAAGATTTTTAGTTTCAGCACGACCCAGCGCCGCAAGGATGGGACGGACGTGCCGGTGGACGTCAATCTGCAATACGTGTCGGCGGCGGGCGGGCGCCCGCGATTTGTCGCCATTGCCCGCGACACCACGGAACGCCGGAAAGTCGAGCGTCAGATTCTGCGCACCCAGCGGCTGGAGAGCATCGGCACGCTGGCCGGCGGCGTGGCCCACGACCTCAACAATGCGCTCGCACCCATTTTGATGGCCACCGAATTGATGCGGATGCAATACCCGGACGCGACCAAGATGATCGACATCGTGGAGTCCAGCGCCCGCCACGGGGCGGACATGGTGCGGCAACTCGTGACCTTCGCCAAAGGCGTCGAAGGCGAACGCCTGCTCATCCAACCGCAGCAGTTGTTCAAGGAGATGGAGAAGATCATCCATGGCAGTTTCCCCAAAAACATTCCCCTGCGGACCAATTACCCGAAGCAACTCCAGATGGTCCTGGGCGACGCCACGCAACTCCACCAGGTGTTGCTGAATTTGTGTGTCAACGCCCGCGATGCCATGCCCAACGGTGGCATCCTCACCATGGAAGCGGAGAACGCCGAGATTGACGCCACTTTTGCCAGCCCCATCCCGGAGGCCAAGCCCGGCCCCTATGTCGTGTGGCGCGTCACGGACACCGGCACGGGCATCCCGCCGGAAATTCTGGAGCGCATCTTCGAGCCGTTCTTCAGCACCAAGAGCCCGGACAAAGGCACCGGGCTGGGCCTTTCCACCGTCATCGGCATCGTCCAAAGTCACGGCGGCTTCGTCCGCGTGTACTCGATTCCGGGCCAGGGCACGACCTTTGCAGTTTACCTGCCCGCCAGCGATTCGAGCACCAGTGACACCTCCTTCGTGACGAAGGCCGAAACGACCTTTCGTGGAAACGGCGAGACCATTCTCGTCGTGGATGACGATGCCGGCGTGCGGCAAGTCACGCGCGCGGTGCTGACCGCGCTGAACTTCAAAGTGCTCACCGCCGCCGACGGCACCGAGGCGCTGACGCAAGTGGCGGAGAAACGGGCGGAACTCCGGGCGGTGATCACCGACCTGCACATGCCGAACATGGATGGGCTCAGTTTTGTGCGCGTACTCAAACACATGCTGCCCGAGGCCGGCATCATCGTGGCCAGTGGTCGCCTGGAGCAACGGGAAGAAACCGAGTTCACCCGCCTGGGAGTCAACGCCCAGCTCAACAAGCCCTTTAACCAGGAGATGCTCGTGGCGGCGCTCAAGACCGTTTTTCAAAAATGAATTCCTTGGCTGACTGACCGGATTTGGCTACGGTTCGGGCCTTGAACTCACCCGCCGATAACGACGAGACCCGCACCTTCCGCCTGTTAAGGAAGGTTTCCACCGGCGGGCTTTCCGCGGAGCAATTGACCCAGTTGCAGCTCGCCGAGTCCGACACCGCCGGCCAGCAGGCCGCCATCCTCGTCGCGGAAGATTCCGAACCCCTGCGCACCATCATGGTGCTCATGCTCCGCATGCTCGGATACCAAAACATCTCCGAGGCGGAGGACGGCCAGGTGGTGCTCGACCTGCTCCGCCAGCGGCAGTTTGACCTGCTGGTGCTGGATATCGAGATGCCCCGCCTGAATGGCTTCGCCGTGCTCGCGGCGTTGAAGAACGACGCTTTCCGGAGCCACCTGCCGATCATCGTCACCTCCGGTCTGGACGCACTCGACGCCGTGGTGCGCTGCATCGAACTCGGCGCCGAAGATTTCCTGCCCAAGCCGATCAACGCCGTCCTCCTCCGCGCGCGCGTCACCGCCTCGCTCGAACGCAAGCGCCTGCGCGACCTCGAACGGCTCCGGCTCATCGAGCTGCAACAGGAAAAACAACTCCTCAAAATCGAGCAGGAAAAATCCGAGCGGCTGCTCCTGAACATCCTGCCCAAAACCATTGCCGGGCGGCTCATGCACGGCGAACGCAACATCGCCGAGCGCTATGCCGAGGTGACCGTGTTGTTTGCCGACATTGTCGGCTTCACCACCCTGGCCAATCAAATCGCCCCCGAAGCACTGGTATCGCTGCTCAACGACCTCTTCTCCCGCTTTGATCGCCTCACGGATTTGCACAATCTGGAAAAAATCAAGACGATCGGCGACTGCTATATGGTCGTCGGTGGTTTGCCGGTGCCGCGCCCGGACCACGTCGAAGCCGTGGCCGGGATGGCGTTGGAAATGTTGACCGTCGTGACCGAGATCAACCGCGAGCGTAATACCAGCCTGGGGCTGCGCATCGGGTTGAACTCGGGACCCGTGGTGGCCGGGGTTATCGGACGTAAAAAATTTGCGTACGATCTGTGGGGTGATGCCGTCAACCTCGCCAGCCGCATGGAATCTTCGGGCCTGGCCAATCGCATCCAAGTCCCCGCCAGCACCTGCGAACTGCTGCGCGACAAATTCCATCTCACGGAACGCGGCCTCGTCGCCTGCAAAGGGCTGGGCGAAATCCGCGCGT
>JAYUBJ010000017.1:0-9130 GCA_043740915.1 Verrucomicrobiota bacterium | reverse complement strand
TCAGCGTGGGCGATCTCCACGTGGAGAATTATGGTACGTGGCGCGATGCCGAAGGGCGGCTGGTCTGGGGGATCAATGATTTCGACGAAGCCTTTCCCCTGCTCTACACGAACGACCTCGTCCGGTTGGCCACCAGCGCGCGGTTGGCGATCAAGCTGAACCAGTTGTCGCTCGACCCGGTCGCCGCGTGCGCGGATATCCTGCAAGGTTACACGGCCGGTTTGGACGAGGGCGTCAGATCGTTTGTCTTGTCGGAACGAAATCATTGGCTGCGCGACACCGTGACGAGTCAGTTGCGTGACCCCGAACACTTCTGGAAGAAGCTGGCGGCACTACCCACCTTCCAGCAGGTCCCCGCCGAGGTGATGTCGCTGCTCCAGCGGGCGATGCCGGAGGATACCCAGGCCTTCCGCGTGGCGCACCGACAGGCCGGGTTGGGCAGCCTGGGACGTCCCAGGTTCACGGCCATCGCTGAGTGGCACAACAGCAAGATTGCGCGTGAGGCGAAGGCCTTGCTGCCCTCGGCGTGGGTGTGGGCGGGCGTGCCGGCGAAAAAAGGGCACATTTATTATGAAGAGATCGTGCGGCGCGCGGCGCGCGCGGCGGATCCCTTCCTCGCAGTGCATGGAACGTGGGTGATCCGGCGGTTATCCCCCTTTTGCAGCCGTCTTGAGCTGGGCCAGTTGTCGCGTGACCACGACAAGGAGAAGTTGCTGCGGGCGATGGGCTATGAACTGGCGAACATCCACCATGGCACGCGCGGCGCGGCGGCGCGAGTGAGACTCGATTTGAAGCGGCGCAAGGCCAAATGGTTGGCCGAGGCCAGCGATCTCATGGCTAAAGTCACGCTGGACGATTGGAACGCCTGGCGGAAAAGCATGCGCTGAAGCGTCGGCTCCAAGTTGAGGTTGGAAACCACAACAAACCTGCGTGCAAGCGGCACCTGCGAGTGAGGGCGGCACGCCTTGCCGCCGCGTGAAAAAAGCAGGTGAACGGTTCTGGCGATACCTTGTTTGGATCGCTGGCACATCGGCTGAGCTCTCCCCCGGCACCCCCCGAATTTGCATCATCGCACCGTAGCCCGCGTCACCAGAATACCCTCAAATTCCCGCTGGGCGTTCGTCTCTACATGGGCTTTGAGCCATTGGCCAATAATTTGCTCCTGTGAGCGAACCGGATGGGATTGGATGATCCACAGCACTTGTTTTGGCTGGAATGACCGGGCGGCGCGGTCTAGGAATTGCTCGGGTTGTTCGATGACTGGCGTGATGCCTACGGGCAAAATGAGGCGGGCAAGCTGCGCCAATCGTTGGCCGGAATCATAGCGCTCCAGCAACGTGAAGCCGGTCGAGATTTTATCGCCGGTGATGGGCGTATCGAACACCAGCAGGTCGTGTGATTGGACGCTGGTTTGCAGATAGTTCGAGGCGTCGCGCCAGGCCTCCGTTTTCAACTGTCGCAAACCGGTGAAACTCCGTGCGGAAAAGAAAAGCAGCAGGGTGCCCAGCAGCAGGCGGCTTAAAGTGCGCCTCCCCACCAGCACCGTGTCCGTGGCACCCAGCAGCAACACCACCGGGATCAGCACGGGCAGGGCGTAGCGGAGGACAAACAGCGGCCGGATCAAATAACTCGCCAGCAGGAACACCGCGATGGGCAGCACGCACGCTGTGGCCAGCGCCCAAGCCGCGTGGCGTTGTCCGGCCCGTGCGCGCACCACCGTGAACGCGAGCACGAGCAGGATCGGGGCAAACCAGATTCCCCGCGTCACCACCAACTCCGGGTCGATCTCGGTAATCCAATAATCCGCGATCACCGCTTTTGCTCGAAATAGGTAGATCGGCACCCAGGGCAGGAACACCAGCACCACTGCCAGCGTGGCGAGGAACAGCGGCCGCCAGGTTTGGAAACGGCGCCCGTCGCCCGTCGTAAGGAAGGGAAAAAGCGCCGTCAACACCGCCACGTACAGCCAGCCGAGCGCATGACTGTAGGCGAGCAACGCCGCGCAAACAAAATAGGCCCACCAATAACTCCGGCGTCCACCCCGCGCCGCCTGAACCAACGCCAGCAGTGCGGCGGCGAAGAGGAAAACCATGAGCGGGTACATGCGCGTCTCCTGGCTGTGTTTGATGTGCAACCGCAGGACGCTCAAAAAGGCCGCCGACCACAATCCCACCCGCGCGCTGAACAATTGCCTGCCGAGCAGATACGTGACCGGGAGCGTCGCCACGCCGAACAGGACGGAAAATGATCGCAGCCAGAAATCTTGTCCGCCGAATTGCCGCCACGTCGCCAGCAACGCGTAATAGAGGGGCGGATGAACATCGGCGCGCCAGAGCGCGCTATCGGCGAAGGTGGACAAATCAGCGCTTACTCCTTCATCGAACCAGAAGCTCAACCCGTCCAGCCGGTAAAGCCGGACGGCCAGGGCCAGACCGCAAATGGCCAACAACCAAAGCCGGCACGCCGTCTGCGACAACTCGCCGTCGTCACGACCGCTTTTGTTTTCAACAGCGAGATCCATGTATCAGCGGCGGGGCGCGGCGCACCTGTTCTGGCTGTCGGACACGCAGCGCCTGAATATTCTTCAATTCCGAACCGAGCGCTTCCTTGTAAAAGAAAACAGCGGCATTGAAGGCTTGATTCCCGGTGCTGGCGGACATATCCTGGGGAGGTAAATCCGTGAGAAACCATTCACATCGAACACATCATGCAACAATACGACATCGCTATCCCAATACTGCCCAGCCGGTTCGTGGATGACACACTGACTTTTTTTCGGCGGTTGGGCTTCGAGGGCAAGGTTCATAGTCACGGTGACTACGCCATCCTTACGCGAGGCACAGTGGAGCTTCACTTCTTCACTCACCGTGAGCATATTCCCGCTGAATCGTCTGCGATGTGCTACATCAGGGTTTCAGACGTGGAGTGCATTTACCGGGCATTTGCTTTGGCAGAGTTGCCCCGAAGAGGCATCCCGCGTTTGGATGCCCTCGAAGACAAGCCGTGGGGGATGAGAGAGTTTGCCATCGTTGATTCAGACGGAAATCTGATACGCATCGGACAGACGCTCTGACAGCGAGGACATGAGTGAGATACTATCCATGCCGCCCAGTCGCCGGAGCCAGCCGCCGTTGGCGCTGTCAGTTCCGCCATCTCGGTTCGCGTCACGCGTCGGCGGTGGCTCAGCTTTCTACTGAGCGCCGTTCTGAAAAATGGGGATCATCGAATTTGCCATGGAATCTAACCGGGCGATGTTCGTGGATCGTGAGAAAAAGTGCGTGAATGACGTGACCTCGGGCGACGGCAAGGCGCGTTCCAATCCCAGCGCCGCTCTGTCAGGGCGATGAAAATCGCTGTTTACGACTCCTGTTAAATCGTGACACGGTCGGCGGCTCGGATTAGAAATGTTCCATGCCGAGCCGGGATAGCTACTCGATTTCACGCCCTCTGGGCCATGGTTTTGGACAGCCCGCTTTTCGATTTACGCGCGAGACTTCCCGCGTTGCGCCGGGATCAGCGGTCAGCTATTTTGTCGGCCGTGCATGGTGAGCCGGTTCGAAGTCTCACCGTCACTGTTTTCGCGCGGCTCAACAACTTTCAAAAATGAGGACTGTAACCTGCCTGAAACTGCTGGTTCGATTGGCACTGCTGGCCCGGTGCGCGATTTCGGCGCCAGGGCAGGAACCCGTCGCGAACCGTGACCTTGAGGAACAGAATTGGAACTGGCATGTGCAGAACACCGACATCGTGCAGTACCATTCCGGTTTCCGTGCCGGGTATTCCGGGCCGAACAGCCTGAGGAACATCACGGAGCTCAAGCAGACGGTCTCGCTTGATTTGCTGGTGGGAGCGAGACTGTGGCACGGCGCTGAATTTCACGCCGATGGGTTGATGTGGCAGGGGTTTGGGTTCAGCCAGGCTCTGGGAGTCGAAGGCTTCCCAAACGGTGAAGCGTTCCGCCTGGGTACCGAGATCCCGAATCTGAATTTTTCGCGCATTTTCATGCGCCAAACCATCGGATTGGGTGGCGAACAGGAAACGATTGAAGATGACGCCCTGCAACTGGCGGGGAAGCGCGACGTGTCCCGGATTACGCTTACGGGCGGCAGAATGAGCGCCAAGGACATTTTCGATGGCAACAGCTATGCCAACGATTCACGCACCCAGTTCATGAACTGGAGCCTCATGGCCAACGAGGCCTGGGATTTCCCGGCCGACAGCCTGGGTTATATCACCGGATTTGCCGCCGAATTGAACCAGCCCCAATGGGCGGTCCGTTATGGTTTCTTCCAGATGCCACGCGTCTCCAACGGAACCGCGTTGGATCTACATCTGGCTGACGCCTGGGGAATGGTGACCGAATTTGAGCGTCGCTTCGCCCCGGGCAATCATCCGGGAGCGATTCGGCTGCTTGCCTTTTTAAACCGCGCCCACATGGGAAGCTACCAAGCGGCGCTGGATAATCTCGCGCGACCGGCCAGCATCGAGGCAACCCGCGCTTACCGCCACAAATACGGTTTTGGACTTAATGCCGAACAGGAAATGATCAAGAATGTCGGGGTGTTCATGCGGCTCGGGTGGAGCGATGGCCGGAATGAGGGCTGGGCCTTTGCCGATGTGGATCGCACGGCCACATTGGGCTTAAGTGTCAAAGGTGAATTTTGGCGCCGGCCAAATGACACGTTTGGATTGGCCGGGGTTGTGAACGGAATTTCCCGCGTCCACCAGGCCTTCCTTGCAGCGGGCGGCACCGGGATTCTCGTGGGCGACGGAAAGCTGAATTACGGCTGGGAGCAACTTCTGGAAACGTATTACGACTTTCAAATTTGGAAGAACGTCCACGGGGCGATCGATTACCAGTTTATCAGCCAACCTGCCTTCAACCGGGATCGCGGACCGGTATCCGTCTTGGGCGCGCGGCTGCATTGGAATTTTTAGTGAAAGCAACTCGGGCAGCGCAAAATCTTCCGGCACCTACTGTCCGTCGACACAGCTTGGGAATTGGGTCGGTTATTTAGCAAGCGCACTCGTCTGCCGCCAAACTCCCTTGCGCTCCGTACCCTGAGCGGCTGGAGTCAGGCGCCGGATTGATGAAGGCGGGGGTTCACTCACCAAATTCAACCAACTTTACTCGTACGGGCTCTTGACCGGGATCGCGGCGGGGCCGGACGGGTCGGGAGGTTCGGCGCGGAGAACCTGCACTTCATCCGGGGTCACCTCAAGCCCGGAGTTGCCGAATGAATTGTATACGAACGTCATTGCATTCGCGATATCCTGGTCGCTGAGCGGAAATGAAGGCATGCTGTTGTTGTACTTCATCCCATTCACCACGACTTCCCCCTGCCGGCCGTTGATCACAATTTTTATCGCCCGTTTCTTGTCGGCATTTAGAAAATCGGACCCCGCCAAAGGTGGAAACACATTCGGGAGTCCCTGGCCCGTGGGCTGATGACAAGCCGCGCAAATGGAGGTAAAGAGCCGTCTGCCCAGCTCGATTCTCTCAGCTTTGGTTTTGATGCCTTCGGGTGGCGGGGGAACGCCGCGAACGCCGCCGCCGGCCACCCAATTTCGGATGGTTAAACGTTCCTCATCGGTGATCGCCAGCGATTCTGGGCTGTTCGCAATGGGCATGGACTCCTTGAAATAGGAGCCTTTCCAACTGTCCCACACCCGCCTTCTGATCTCCCAGCGATCGGCAAATGCGGTCTTATAATCCAGCCAGTTGTAAACAAACCGGGCCTGCTCATTGTGGCAACGGGAACATTTACCCATCAGGATCGGCAGGATATCGCGGAGGTAGGTGGGCCTTTCATTGGTGGCGACCAAAGATATGGCTCCGCCGGCGGGCTTGGTTGCCAAAACATCCGCCGCTGCCAACAAGATAATCGGTGGCGGGTAGTTGCCTGGGCGCGCTGAATTTCCAGCGGCAGGAATCAGGTTTTGTGGCCGGGCGGACGAATCCAAGACGAACTGACCCACGGGGGCAACCGGAGCAGTGCTTTGCGCGAAAGCCCCGGTGAACGCGATGCACCAAAGCGCCGCCGTCACCCACGGCCAAGCCAATCGCACCCGCCGCCGCCGGTTCAGAAAAAATAGTGTATTCATTGCCACTGGGATTTAATAATCAGTTTCGGCTGCCATCAGTGGTTTTAGAATCCATAGGAAAGCTGCAAAAGGAGCTGGTTTCGTTGGGTCGGATCGGTGCTGCGGAGCAATTCATAGGCTCCTTCAAAAAGCAGCGTGTTCGTGAGATGATAGATATAGCCCATGCTGTATCGCCGGGTTCTGGTTCCCATCCCGTCATGCAGCGAGTCGTAACGCCCCACGAGTTCCACGTTGTTGATTCCCGGCAGAGCCAGGTTCAATCCGGCGAGCTTGTAACCTGCCTGCAGCCACCAACCCTGCGGACGGACGACACCAAAGTCGTCGCTGCCAAAGCGGCTCTCCACAAACTCACCCTTCACCTCAAACCAAGATCCCAAGTGCAGGCTCGCATCCATCACACCTGTTGACCAGAGATGCGTCCCCGCGTCGTCCCATTCACCCGATTGAGTGGAGATTCCAAGCTCCAGGTCGTAATGGGGCTTGAAGGGCAAGAACACCGCCAGGCGCCCACCTCCGCTCAGTCCGCCATGCAGATTCGCCACCATGTTGTCGGAACGGAGGCCCACGTTTCCTCCCAAATCAAGCGCGCCGGCATTGCCAGTCCCGTCCGCCGAGCCTGGGCCGTTCACTCCATACACGGAATAGGTGAACAACTTGCCCGCGTCTCCCAACGGAACCGCCCCGCGCAATTGCGCCCCCACTCCGGTGCCGGGCAGGAGCGCGCGCGCCAACGGATTGTCAGGAAATTTGTTCAGCCACCCGGCGGTCCGCTCACTATAGGTTCCGAGCGGCAGCACCATGTTCCCCGCCGCGAAGGTCACGCGATCATTCATCACATAATCCAACTGCGCGAAACTTAAATTGACGGTGGTGGCGTAACCGCCGCCAGCGGGCGCGTTGTTCTGCAAAATGAAATCAAAGCCGGACTCGAACAAAATATTGTCCCCGCCGCGATACAGAAAAATGGGCGCAAAATCGGCCATAAAGAATGACCCGTGTTGTCCAGCCTTCTTGGCGTATTGAAACTCCGCGTCGCCCAGGATCTGGAAGCTGTGATTGACGGTGGCCTCGTCGAGGGGCATTCGCGGAAGGGGTTGCATTTGTGCCGTGGCAGCGCCTTTCTGTTGCACGTCGGCGACCGTCCGTTGCGTTTCGCCCAGCTTCTCCCGGAGTTGCTGGAGTTGCTCCAGGTCTTTCTGGTGCGTTTGCTGGTCGGATTCGTGCGTTTGCTCAAGCTTCTGAACCTTCTCGTTCAGCTTCTGCACCGCCTCCTTCAAGGCCTTAAAGTCAGCTTCGCTCACCTGAGCCGTCGCCCGGGACGGCATCGCCATCGCCAGCGCGCAACCCGCGGCCACCAACCCAACCCTCATGCACCGTGTTTTCATGGTCTTTTTCATGCGTGGTTCAAGTCTTCTCCCAACCCCTCAACGACCGCTGTTTTCCTGCAAGTATTTCAGGATCATCCGCGCCTGTTCCCCGGGAAGGTTCGCGCGCACCTGCATGTGGAGCATGATGGTTTTCCATTGTGCCGCCGTCCGCTCGGTTGGATAACGCTCAGGATGGCAGCGGTTGCAATGCATCGAGTAAAGCTCCGACCCGGTGAGCTGCTTTTTGACCACCACGTTTCTTGTTTCCGGCGACTTTGGTTTCAGTTTCCCGGAATTGCTTGGCGACGGCGGGGAATCCGTTTTCGGCGGCAGCGCGGCGGGTTTCGGTTCGGCCGACCAAAGCGTGGACACCAACCCACTGATCGCCAGGGTCGTGATCATGGAGGCGAACGCTATTTGAACCAGTGTCTTGGACGGTTTAGAATTATTCATCTTGTTTTCGAGTAAATGTTGGCGGCTCAATTTGTGGGGCGAGATGGTTTTTGGTCTGCTGATCCATTCTCAACCGGCCTGACGCTAGCTTGAACGCTGGGCAGATTCTCACCCTCTTTTGTCATTTGCCATTCATTTTTTGTTGAGCCCGCCTTTCAAGAAATCGATCCAAGGTGATCCGAAGGATTGGAAAGTTGTTTGGCAATTCAGTGGCTGGCCAAGATACAGCCGGTGTTTGCCAATTAACGGCGCGCGGCCGACCCCGGAAGACACCAAGTTACCTCGTGCAAACCTACGGTTTTATCGCCTCGGCGAAATATCGGCGGGGCAACCAAGCCCAGGTGAATTATGGTAAATTTTAGTTTCCAGCGCGAAAGAGACGGGAGGGTAGCATCATGTCTGTCCTAGCGGCCGGCCTGCTGATGGCCTTCATGCTCTATGCATTTTTTCTGGCGGTTTGTATCGCGATCGTGCTGTTTCTCCCGGCATCATTCTTGGGCACGCCAGCCAAGACGGTGCTGACGTGGCTGCCGCCATTCCTGCGGGGCGAGGCACTGCGGAACTGGGCGGCCATGACCGTTGAGCGGCTGGCCAAGCAGCGGTTGGCGAGCAAGCGGAACGGCGAGATGGCTGACAAACTGGCGGCGGAAGTGGAAGCTGGAGCCATGCAGGCGATGCTGCCAACGGCTGGATCTTCGGAACGGGATCGTATCATTGCGTGCCCGGAGAATGGTCAGGGGATGGTCGGCGTGACCGCTCCCGAGGCACTGACCATAGCCGCCTACCTGCGCAAGAATCGGTCGCGAGCCGAGCAGCAGCAAATTTACAAGTTGGCCGTGGAGAATGTGAGGAGGATGGCCATCCGGACGCGCAGCGACGGTACGGCGGCGCCGCTGCCCTGCCCGCTGCAAGGCGAGGGCCACGTGTGCTGCGTCTATGGTGCCCGGCCTTTGCGTTGCCGTCCTCTGCACGCGATCTCCATCGCCAAAGACCTGGGCCACTACAACGTCCCATCCGCCGTCTCACCGGCCGAAAAGCCATCGGAGGACGGCCACGAACACACGGTCGCTCAAGGAATTGAGATCGGTTTGACCCGGGCACTGAAATCCGCCGGCTTGGATGCGAACATTTACGAGCTCAACAACGCTCTCGCCACGGCGCTGGAGAAGCCCGACGCCGCGGAACGCTGGGCCAAAGGCGAAACG
>JAYUBJ010000016.1:0-2797 GCA_043740915.1 Verrucomicrobiota bacterium | reverse complement strand
CGCAAGGGGCCTTGGAAAAAGCCGCCGTGCTGGCCAACCAGCAGGAAGCCGCGACGCTCAAGCGCGAAGTGGAGCGCAAACGTTCGGCGCTGGAACGGCAAATCAGCGGGCTGCGCTCCGATTACGAAAGCGAAGCACTGGAACTGCGGCGCATTGCCGAACAGGTCGGCACGCGCACGGTCTTGCTGGGCACCGAGCGGGCGGCCTCGGGCATCTTGCGTCAGGCGGATGTCAAGGTGGGGGCCAGCACGCGGGTCAAAGCCCGACAGCAGAAGGGAAGTTGATGACCAGGCCTCAATTTGTATCCGGTAGGGAAATACCCCATTGGGGGAAGTCGCGTTCCCAGTTAGGCTTTAGGGAATTATTGGAAATTAAGTTTGCGGCCATGAAAATCTAGACTGAGCCATCACTTCGATCGATGAAAACCAAACCGGTGCAACAACCCGCGTCCGGCTCCCCTCGTCGGCCCGCCAAACTCTGGCAACTGCGCCTTTACGTAATGGGCCAGACGTCCCAATCGCGGACGGCATTCTCGAACTTAAAAAAGATTTGCGAAAGCCAACTCGAAGGCTGCTATCACATCACGGTGATTGATTTGGTGAAGCAGCCTCACCTGGCCAAAGGCGATCAAATCCTGGCCATTCCCACGGTGGTACGCAAGTTGCCGAAGCCCGTGCGAACCATCATTGGCAACCTTTCCAATATTGATCACGTGCTCGTCGGCCTGGATTTGCGCTCCGCCGATTGACCGAAACGAACGCGCGTGAAAACAAACAAAACCAGCCGCCTGTCCTCGGTAGTCCCGCTCCGAGCGGGACGGAGGGTGGATGCGACACAGTCCGTGCGGAGATACGTCATGCGCCTGTATGTGGCGGGGGCGACCGCCCGATCGCGCCAAGCCATCCTGCGCGTCCGTCAACTGTGCGAGGCCGAACTGGAAGACAACTGCGATCTGCAAGTCATTGACATCTACCAGCAACCCGAGCTGGCGCGCGCCAAACAGATCATCGCGACCCCAACGCTGGTCATCGAGTTTCCCCGGCCGGTGCGCCGGTTCATCGGCAATCTATTGAACACCATCGGCCTGTTGGTCGAGTTGGACCTGCCCACCAAAGGCAAAATCGCGCTTTGAAAACTGCTCACCGCCAGAGCTCCTCCCCCCGCGAGCCTAGACTCCGCGCTCTGGAGCGCGGCAGTGTCGCCGCGACCAGCCGCAGCACGGACAAACGTCGCGGGAGATCTGAATTTATCTTACACGTCACTCCTTGCGAAGCTGCTGCGGCTGATCCCGCACCGCTCGGGACACAACCGCGCTCCGGGGGCAGGCGATGAAAACTGCTCGCCGCCATGGCTCCACCCGCCCCGGCCCGTCCGGCGAACTCGCCGGACTTCGCGCCCGCCTGGCCGAAGCCCAGGAAACGCTCCGCGCCATTCGCACCGGCGAAGTGGATGCGGTGGTGACCCCGGGCAAAGAGGGCCTGCAAGTATTCACCCTGGAAGGCGCCGGGCACGCCTACCGGATGCTCATCGAATCCATGAACGAAGGGGCGGTGACGATGACGGCTGACAAGACGATTCTTTACACCAACCAATGCTTCGCCCGGATGGTTAAATGTCCGCTGGAGCAGGTGACGGGCGGTTCCTTTCGCCGCTTTCTCTCCGCCGCAGACCAGGCCACGCTCGGAGCGCTTCTGAAACGAGCCGACAAATCCGGCTCGAAAGTCCAAGTGCGGCTAAAAGCCGGCGACGGTTCGCAAATTCCAGCGCACCTCTCGATTCGTCCGCTGGCCAAGAGCGGTTCCAAAACCGCGACCTTCGGCATCGTGGTGACGGACATGACGGAGGCCCGGCGCAACGAGGAAATGCTGCGGGCCTTGACCCACCGCGTGGTGCAAGTGCAGGAAGCCGAGCGCGGCAGCGTGGCTTTGGAATTGCACGACAACATCACCCAGCATCTTTGCGCCGTCCTCGCACGCTGGCAGGCACTGGCCAACGAACTGCCAGCGCGCGAGAAAGCATCGCGGGGAGAGGTGCTTAAACTCAGCCAGATGCTCGGCCAGACCGTCGATGAAGTACAGCGCATCGCACGCAATCTGCGGCCCAGCGTCCTGGACGAACTGGGCCTGGTTCCCGCCCTGCAGGCCACCTGCACGGAATTCGCAAAACGGACGGGCGTGTCGCTCAAGCTGACCTGCAAGCCGCTGACCGCCCGGTTGCCCGCCGAAGGCGAGTTGGCGCTCTACCGCATCCTCCAGAAAGCGTTGGAGAATGTGGAGAAGCACGCCCGCGCCCGCCACGTCACCGTGCGCCTGCGGCAGCGCCCCTTCATTCAGTTGACGATCCATGACGACGGGATCGGCTTCGACCCGGAACATCACGCGGCCAAACGAAAAGGAAAGGACGGCCTTGGCCTGCTCAGCATGCGCGAGCGAGCGACCTATGTGGGTGGCGCCTTCAAGATCAAATCCGTTCGCGGCGCCGGCACGGAAATCGAGGTGCTCTTTCCCCTGCCGCCAAGCGCCACGGCCGCCAAATGAACTGACCTATGAAACAAATCACCATCCTGTTGGCTGAAGATCACATGATTGTCCGCGAGGGGTTTCGCAAGATGCTGGAGTTGGAAAATGATTTCCAAATTGTCGGCGAAGCGGAAGACGGCCGCCAGGCGGTCGCCCCGATCAAGGAACTCTGTCCCGCTGTGGTGCTGATGGACATTGCCATGCCGCTGCTCCACGGTTTGGAAGCCACGCGCCAGGTGCTCAAAGCCCTCCCCGCCACCAAAGTGATCATGCTTTCC
>JAYUBJ010000015.1:0-2798 GCA_043740915.1 Verrucomicrobiota bacterium | reverse complement strand
TCGAGAAACTGGCGCAACTGGCGCACAAGTTCACCGTCGTGCGCTCGTTCGTCACGGGTGATGGCAATCACGACATCAAACCCATCATGGGCAAGGACACGTTGCGCGCGAACATGGGCTCGCTCTACGCGCGCATTGCCGGGCCGCTCCGCGCCGATACTGCCATGCCCACCAATGTCGCGCTTTTCCCGCGCTCGGTGCTGCCCGAGGCCGGACCTGCGATCACGAATTTCGGAAACTTTGAGGCCACCGGCGATTTGGGCATGGCGTACTCGCCGCTCGTTCCCGGAGCCGGCAGCGGTCTGCAGCAGGACATGAAACTGAACCTGCCGCAGGAACGACTCAACGACCGGCGCGCGTTGCTGTCGCGAATGGATCAATGGAAACGCTGGGCGGACACGAGCGGGGTCGCCGACGGCATGAACGCGTTTCAACAACAGGCATTTGACGCATTGTTGCGCGGTGTTTCGGACGCGTTTGATGTTTCCAAGGAAAGTCCGAAATTGATTGCCCGCTACGACACAGCGCCGTTGGTGCCGAAGTCGCGCATCAGCATGGAATGGAAAAATCGCGAGCACTACGCCGACCACGCCGCCGCCCTCGGCAAGCAATTGCTGCTGGCCCGCCGTCTCTGCGAACGCGGCGCAGGTTTTGTCACGGTCACCACGAGCTTCGTGTGGGACATGCACGCCGACATCAACAACGCCACCATGACCGAGGGCATGGGCTATGTGGGTGTGCCGTTCGATCACGCCGTGTCGGCATTTATCGAGGACGTTGAAGCACGCGGATTAAGTGAAAAAATCCTGCTGGTTTGCTGTGGCGAGATGGGACGCACGCCGCGTCTCAATGCCAAAGGCGGGCGAGATCATTGGGGTGGACTGGCTCCGCTCTTGATTTACGGCGGTGGTTTGAAAATGGGACAAGTCATCGGCCAATCTTCGCGCGACGGCGGTGAACCGGCGGACAATCCGGTCGGCATCCTCGATCTCATGGCGACGATCATGCATACGTTGCTCGACATCGGTGAAGTGCGCGTGACCGATGGTTTGCCGAAGAATCTGGTCGAAGCCGTCACCCGTGGCGAACCGATCAAGGGGCTGGTGTGAGAACCGGCAGTATTCCCGGATGTGATCCAGCAACTCGCTGAACATCGGCCATGAGGCTTACCCAATGCTCCCGCTATTTCTTTTTGTTGTTTGGTTTCTTGCCGCTCTGGTTCCGATTCTCGAGAAGAAGGCCAGACGCCAGTCTGGCGGTGTTACCATACTGCCAGGATTCTCCCTTTTTCCGCTGGTTGCTTGGGGGCTAGCCGCTGTTTTGGATTCGATACACGACAATCTTGGGCGCTACATCATTGGCGGTCTGCATATTCTTCTTCTTCTTTGGGCAGTAGGCTACTCAGCCAAGTATTTGTATGAAATCAAACGGAACGGCTAAACGTGCGGCCTTGGCCGTTAATCCAAAAACCATGGTGGGATATTCCGGTACTCCGCTTTGGAAGAAGCTCGGTTACCATCCCGGGCTTGCGGCCTATGACGATGGTGCCCCAGGCCAATATCATTCAAACACGGCGACCTCGTGAACACCGGTCACAAAGGCGTATGGGTTACGCCGCAGTATCCGGGCAAGCACCCGCTCAATACCCACAGAGCAGGTGGTCAGTGCCGACCAAGGCGTGAACATCGCCGAGCTTCCAGCGGATGCGCACATCAAGCAGGCCACGGGCGAAGCGGAAGCCACCCGCTTGCCTGCACTGGGCGAGGCCGAGGCGATTCGTGCCACCGGCAACGCCAAGGCTGAAGCCTGCCGCGTCGGTGTGGAATCCCTCGGCGCGCAGAGTTAAACGATGATGCAGCTCATGCAGATCATCGGCGAACGCAATGTCCGCATCGTGCCTGGCGTGGCGGTCAATGGCGCGGGTGCAAACGGCGGCCTCGTGGAGGGGTTGCTGGGTATGTTGATGAAAGAAAAGCTGGCGAAAGCCGCGTGGACAAAAGGGGAGCGGCCGCGCTTGCGACCGCTCCCTGAATGGAGGAACCTGAATACATGAAAACCATATCCCGTAAATGTCCCGAGTGTACCGGCCAGTCACTTTTCACCACGAACACCGGGTCGGGCGGGCATGAGGGACCCAGATTACTCCCCGGCTTGGGCGGATTTCTTCACTCCGCCACGTTCCAGGTCGTGGTGTGCCGGGATTGCGGCCTGACGCGTTTCTACGCGGGGGACGACGCTTTGGCGAAACTTCCTGAAGCGAAACAGTGGCAGCGGATGTGAGGGTTGGCAGGGAAATCCCTGGCGATAGCCACCGGCAAAAATCATTTTGTGAAAAGCTGCGCCGTTCATCTGGCCGCAGCAGCGTTGCGTGCGGACGGAAAACCAGACGGCGCCGCAGCGCCGTCCCACCCCCAAATGGTAGGGATACGCTGCGCGTGTCCCCAATATTTCCGTGTCAGCGAGCGCAGCGTTGCGAGCGGATCGGGTAGACCAGGACCATGATGTGTATTTAGGTCGAGGATTGAAAAAAGAATGCAGTCACTCGAAGGGCGGAGATGTTCGCTGCGCTCACGCCGACTGCGTCGACAAATGGTGACGCGCGCAGCGCGGCCCTACCAAGAAGGGGTAGGACCGAGGCGAGGGAGAACGCATTGGATTCATAGTGACGCCACTATCTGTTACCAGTTTCCCATGCCTCCTTGGAAGCCGTCGCTTCGCTACAATTCCGCACCACTCCACTTTCCACTTGGCGGGAAAAATTTCCTGCCTATGGTTGTCGGCATCGCATGAAACTCAAT
>JAYUBJ010000014.1:0-2800 GCA_043740915.1 Verrucomicrobiota bacterium | reverse complement strand
GTGCAGCTTTCGACTGTTTTCGGAAACGCAATTTGGCGAGGGCATCGAAAATATCACGCGCGCCTTCCCCGACTGGCTGCATCCCCGGCTGCGTTTTTTTGCCGGGCGGGAAAACAAACTGCCGATCGACCAGCACGAACTCATCGCGTGCCTCGCGCCGCGGCCGTGCCTCATTTCCACGGCGCTAAATGATTCCGTGGAGAGCCTGTGGGCGATTGAGCAAACCTATTATTCCGCGCGCAAGGTGTATCAAATGTTCAACAAGGGAGATGAGTTGAACCTGCGCTACCGCCCCGGCGGCCAGGAGACGCGCGCGGAGGACATCGAGGCTTACGTGGACTGGCTCGACACCGTGTTTGGCCGCGCGGAATATGCGCTGCCCAACAGTGTGGTTTATCCCACCTACGCCGCCTGGCAGGAACTCAACCCGGCGACAATTGAAACCAGCCATTTCCCCCCCAAGGGAATTCAGGACCTGCTGCGCGGCGAGCAAAACTTGTCCATCGACACCGTCGATGAATGGCGGCTCAAGCAGCCGGACATTCGCGTCCGCATCCTGTGGGGGTTGGGCCAGGCGCCGCCGTTTGCCGAAAGCGCGCCGGGCAAGTATGGCGTGGAAGCGACACACCTCGCCACCCTGCTGGGCCGCGTCACCCTCCCCGAGGGGTTGCAAAAGGAGAGCCTCAACTTCGGCAATTGCCTGACCGGCGAGCTTTACTTTCCGGCGAACGCGGACCGGGCGGGCAAGAAATTACCGGTGGTGATCTGGCTGCATCCGCAGTCCAATTCCACCGGCTACACCGCGGGTTATCGGCGCGGCGAGCAGCCGCATCTGGCGCTCGCGCGGCTGGGCTGCGCCGTTTTTGCGTTCGATCAAATCGGTAACGGCGCGCGGTTGGAAGAGGTTAGAAATTTTTACCAGCGTTATCCGCGATGGTCGTTGCTCGGCAAGAATGTGGAGGACACGCTCGCGGCCGTTGAAGCGCTGCAGAAGCTCAGCTTCATCGACGCGAAACGAATATATGTGCTGGGTTATGCCACGGGTGCGATGGTCGCCCTGCATGCCGCCGCGTTGGACGAACGCATCGCGGGCGTGGTGTCGGTCGCCGGCTTCACGCCGATGCGCCTGGACACGCCGGAGAAGGGCACCGGCGGCATTGCCCGTTGGGCGCAATGGCTGCCGTGGCAGCCGCGGTTGGGGGCGTTTATCGGCCAGGAAGCGCGCTTCCCGTACGACTATCACGAAGTGCTGGCGATGATCGCGCCGCGGCCCATGCTCGTGGCGTTGCCGCGCCTTGCCTATCAAAGTACACGCAAGGACGTGGACCTTTGCCTGACCGAGGTGGGTAAGGTTTTTTCGCTCCTGGGTGGGCCGGACAACCTGCGCGTTTTGGAAATCGACGATTACAATCACTTCTCACCCGAGCTCCAGAAAAAAGTGTTCGAGCAGTTTCGGCGCCTGGCGGGTTTCTAATCTATGGAACCGGAACCTGCTGCCCTTGAAGCGCCCCCCATACCTCCACCAGTCTCGCGGCGACGCTGGTGGGTTCACTTGCTGTTGCTCAGTGGTTATCTGCTGGTCGGGGTTTTCGTCTGGCTGTCTTCCAGCCGCCACCAAGGCAGGCTGCTGCCGGGCAATTCCGTCGGCCTGCTCCACGGTATCTGCATGGAACTCGCGGTGTTCTCGCTCGTCTTTGCGCTCGCCCTGCGGTTTTCGCGCGCCAGCCCGCAAGCACTGCTGCTCCCGTGGCGCGGCGGCTGGCGACCGATCTTGCTGGGTTTTGGCTACTCCGTCGTCCTGCGGATCGTGATTGCAATCGGGATATTTTTCCTGTTTTTCCTGCTGGTGCTCGCGGGCGGAACGCCGGACGGCATCGCCGAAAGTATGCGCCCCAAGATCGAGGTGCTCTTCGATCCCAAATCGTTGACGAACGATCCGGTCTATTACTGGCTGATGTTGACGGTGGTCAGTTTTGTGATGGCGGGCCTGCGCGAGGAACTGTGGCGCTCCGGCATGTTCGCCGCTCTGGCCGCGCTTTTTCCAACGGAGCTTGGTCGTTGGCCGGGGAAATTCGCCGCCATTGCCCTCGTCGCCTTGATTTTCGGTTTGGGCCACCTGCCGCAAGGCCTGGGCGGCGTAGGTGTTACGATGGCGTTGGGCCTGGGGTTGGGCACGATCATGCTTTGGCATCGTTCGATCTGGGAAGCGGTATTCGCCCATGGCTGCCTGGATGCCGCCTCGTTCGTCCTGTTCCACTGGCTGGCCAGCCAACCGCCAAACCCGCTTCCCGGTCACTGAATTCGAGGGCGGCGCGAAAGGTTGCTTTGCCGGTTGAATGCGGATAAGGTAGGTGGAGACCAACAACGCCATGCCCGCACTTCAAAATATTTTTACCCGCTGCCTTGGTGTGACTTGCCTTTGCTGGCTCGCGGCCCTGCCCGGTTGCGCCACCAAAGCGGTGGTGCAACACCCCATCCTCCCGGCCTCGCCACCGGTGGCGACCAAACTGAAGGAGGGCGTGGAATCGTTCGACGCCGCGTGGCGCATCATCAATGAGTCGCACTTTGACACCAATTTCAACGGCGTGAATTGGGAGGCGGTGCGCGTCGAATTGCGCCCCGCAGCCGAGGCGGCCCCGGACCTCCGCCGCTTGCGCGCCATCATCAATGAGATGCTCGGCCGGTTGGGCCAATCGCATATGGCCCTCATTCCGCGCGAGTCCGTGGATGCAATGATTCCCGCCCGTGCTTCCGCGGCCCCAAACACCAACGCACCGAAACCGGTGGTGAAGGGTGCCGA
>JAYUBJ010000013.1:0-2804 GCA_043740915.1 Verrucomicrobiota bacterium | reverse complement strand
ACTTGAAATCTTTCAATGCTTTCAACCGCTGATTCTGTGAACGGTTCGAATGCAGTGCCGCGGTCTTGATGCCATGTTGCTCGAGATTGCGCGCGATGCGGTCCGCGCTGTGTTTCATGCGTGAGAAGACCAGCACCATGTCCATGCCGGGATCGCGCAACAGATGCAGGAGCAGTGTTGGCTTGAGATGTTTGGGCACTTCATAAACCAGTTGCGTCACCGTGTCGGCGGGATTGGCGCGGCGGCCAATTTGCACGAGCTTGGGGGCGCGTTGAAATTCATGCGTGAGCACTTCGATCTCCTTCGAGAGGCTCGCGGAAAAAAGCAGTGTCTGCCGTTTCTGCGGCAGCGACTTCACGATCTGCCGGATGGAAGGGAGAAAACCCATGTCCAGCATCCGGTCGGCTTCATCCAGCACGAGGTAGTGCAGACCGGAAAAATCCGCGCAGCGCCGACCCATCAAATCGAGCAGGCGGCCGGGGCAGGCAATGATGAGATGCGTGCCGTTGCGCAGCGCCTGGATTTGCGCATGCTCGCCGACACCGCCGAAAACCGTGGCCACGTGCAAAGGCAGATGCCGCGCGTACGCCCGTACGTTTTCCTCGATCTGCAGGACGAGTTCGCGGGTCGGCGCGAGCACCAGCGCCCGCGTGCGCTGCTGGCTGCCATCACCGATAACGGTGGAGAGCTTCGTCAGCATGGGGAGGGTGAACGCCGCCGTCTTGCCGGTGCCCGTCTGGGCGATGCCGATCAGGTCATGGCCCGCCAGCACCGGCGGAATCGCCGCCGTCTGGATGGGGGTGGGTTCCGTATAGCCAGCTTCCTGGACCGCTTTCAAAATTCTTGGATCAAGACCGAGTGCGCGAAAGGACATAAAAAATAGTAGAGAAAACGTGCGCCACCGCACGGGATCGAATTGAGGAAACGAAAATTTGCCGGCCGTCGCACGGCCTCCCTTCCCGGCTGTGCTTGCCGAGCCTGGGTTGCGCGAATGGGCCGTGGAACTCGGCACCACCTGGACAAAAAATCGAGGCCCGGCAGAACCGGGCCTCGATCCGTGCAAAAGTATGCTTAGTAGCGACCACGGCCACCACCACCACCACCGCCGCCGCCGCCACCGCCATAACCGCCGCCGCTGCCGCCGTATTCACGACGACCGCCGCCACCGCCGCCACCCGGACGTTCTTCGCGCGGCTTGGCCACGTTGACCGTGAGGGCGCGTCCGTCCATCTCTTTGCCGTTCAGGGCTTCGATGGCCTTCTGCGCCTCTTCGGCCGTGCTCATGGTCACGAAACCAAAGCCCCGGGGGCGATTGGTCATGCGATCCATCATCAGGTTGGTTTCGGTGACCGTGCCATGCGCGGCGAACGCGTCATTCAGGTCGTTTTCGGTGGTATTGAAGGAAAGGTTTCCCACAAACAATTTATTACTCATGTGATGTTTTACTGTCCGACAAACCGGCACTTTCCACAGACTGTTCCCGAACGTCGGGTCTAAAATCATCACTGAACTGAGTTCACCTGAGGATTCACCATGCCTTGAAAGAGACAAGCTATCTAACAGACGTGGCCATTATCGCCCGTTCTGCTGGAATAGCAACAACCATCGGCAACAATCTTTTGGCGCCTTCGAGCAAATCCGGCCGCAGCTCACTCAAAGAATATGCCGTCCGCCATTTACAATCCTCGTCCCAGGACGCACAGTGTCCCGCCCTGCGGTGAAACTAATATGCCGCAGGGGAGTCAACGCGCAGAACCAAATAACATTATGGGCGACAAATCCCCGAAATCGAACCAGAAAAAAACCTCGCAGAAACAGGCCATTGCCAACAGCGCCGACCAGAAGAAAAAAGCTGCCATCGCCGCCAAGTCGGCCTCCGCCAAGAAGCGGTAGTCTCCCACCCAAGGCTGTCTCTCCTGCTGCCAACATCAGGAGAGACAGGTTCCTCGTCCAACCACCACGCGGGCGAGCGTCCGTGCCGGATTCACCGCAGGATCACCATGAAGTTGCAACAAGGCCAGGTTTGGAAACGTGGCGGGGAATACCTCCGCATCGTGCACCTGGCCCGGCTCGAAGTGGAATACAAGTCCTTGATCGATCCCCACACCCGGGATGGAACGCATCTCCGCGTCAAAAAAAGGGAATTCTGCCGACTGCTGAAAGGGGCCACGCTGCTGCCCCCGGCCAAGACCCCGACCGCGTTGCAGGTTTGATGCGGCAGCACCCACTCCACCTCAGTGCTTCGTTCGAACGCAGCATCGACGTGTAGACTTCCTGCGTCTCGAACTATGCGGGCGTCGATTCCGGACGGCAGGATGCCGTCCTCTACGTCAGGCGAGGCCGCCCAACGCTACCAATTCTCAAACCGGCGCTCAGCGTTTTTCAAAAAACAGATACCGCGGGCTTTCGTCCACGGAAACCTCGACCCGCCCGGCGCGGTTCTGATTGAGCGTGGGCCTGGCTGAAGCAGCGTCTGGCGCTGCCGCAAACGGCATGCGTTGCAGGCACATCAATTTGCCCGGCGTTCCGTCAAGCGTGGTCGTGAAATTTTCCCCTTCACCGGTCGGCGACGAGACGGCCGACACAACTCTGTTTGCATTTTCGCCCAGCCGATATTCTTGCACCCGCAAGCGGCCCGGGTCGTTCGTAACGATGCGTTGAAAGCGATAATCGCCGAGCACCCGGTGCAGGTGGGCCAGCGCGTGGAAGGACGGCTTCGTGCTGCTGTCGCACCCAAACTCCGTCACCCAGACCGGCGTGCGCGGCGCGTGCGCGTCGCGCCATTGGCAAAGCGCCTCCACCTC
>JAYUBJ010000012.1:0-26412 GCA_043740915.1 Verrucomicrobiota bacterium | reverse complement strand
ATCATGCGGACGGTGCGACGGCCAAGCTGAACGGCCTCGGCCACTTTGCTCAAATCATCCTGCATGAGCGCGATGTCCGCTGTCTCAATCGCCGTGTCCGTCCCCGCGCCGCCCATCGCGATGCCGATGCTCGCTGCGGCCATCGCGGGCGCGTCGTTCACGCCGTCGCCAATCATGCCGACGTGCTTGTGTTGCGCGAGCAACTCGCGAACGCGCTCAATCTTTTGGTCGGGCAACAAATCACCCTTCGCTTCATCAATGCCGACCTGTTTGGCGATGGAATCCACCGTGCGCTGATTGTCGCCGCTCAACATGACGATTTTCTCCACTCCTGCGGCGTGAAGGGCTTTGATGGCTTCGACGGCGTTGGCGCGAACCGTGTCGGCGACCGCAAGAATGCCCAGCACCTCGCCTTTGCATCCTTCGTGTGGTTTATGGCCGACGATGACGACCGACATTGCTTGCGCTTCAAGTTCGCCAAGCTTCTTTTCGAGCTCATCCGAGCAAACGGTGGATTCGTGCGCGAAGCGGTGGTTGCCGACGAAATATAAATGCCCGTCAATCTGCGCTTCCGCTCCACGTCCGGTTTTGGACTGATAGTTTTCACTGCGCGGGAATTGGACTTTCTTTTCCTCTGCAAACTTCACGACGGCTTGGGCGAGCGGGTGTTCCGAGTGCGTGTCAATCGCAGCGGCGACGCGAAGGATTTCTTCTTCCGATTTGCCATTCCACGGAATCACTTGTTGGACGCGCGGTTTGCCTTCCGTAATCGTGCCGGTCTTGTCCACCGCGAGAGCTTTCAGTTTGCCGATTTCTTCAAGGAACACCCCGCCTTTGATGAGCACGCCGCGCCGCGCCATTGCCGTCATCCCGGAGACAATTGAAACCGGCGTGGAGATGACCAGCGCACACGGACAGGCGATGACGAGCAAGACTAGCGCGCGATATGTCCACTCCAGCCATGCGCCGTGAAAGAGCAACGGGCCGGATAGCAAAACCAGAATGGCAATCACGAAAACCGCCGGGGTGTAAATCTTCGCGAAGCGGTCAACGAACCGTTGCGAGGGCGCTTTCTGGCCCTGCGCCTCGCCGACGAGCTTGATGATTTTTGCCAGCGTGGTGTCCGTCGAAGTTTTGGTCGTTTTCACTTCAAGCGAACCTTCGCCGTTGATTGTTCCCGCGAACACGGTGTCGCCGGATTTCTTTTCGACGGGCATAGATTCGCCGGTGATGGGCGCTTGGTTGATGGCGGATTCGCCGGAAGTCACAACGCCGTCCAGCGGCACGCGCGCTCCCGATTTGATGATGAGGGTTTCATCCACTTTGACTTCCTCAACCCGGACTTCCTGAACCTGGTCGCCGCGTTTTACCAAGGCCGTTTCGGGGGTGAGTTCGAGCAGCGATTGAATGGCCCGGCGGGCGCGGCCGACGCTGAATCCTTCCAGCAATTCCGACAAAGCGAACAGGAACACAACTGCCGCCGCTTCCGTCCATTCGCCGATACAAGCCGCGCCGATCACCGCGACACTCATCAGCACGTTCATATCCAGCGAGAAATGGCGCAGGGCACGAATCGCCTTCGGGAGAATGAGCCAGCCGCTGGCGAGGATGGCGATGAGAGCAGGGGCAATTTTTCCGTAAGGCGCAAAAAGATTCTGCCATTGGAGCACGAGTGAAACCCCGGTGAAGACGCCGGAAATAATCACGGACACAAGACGGATACTGCTGACATCGTGACTGGGGTCATCCTCCGCACCGCGCCCATCTGTCTTTGGTGAAGCCTTCAAGCCGGCCGTGGCTATGGCTTGGATCAGTTGTTCGGGCGTGACCGATGAATCGTGAGTGATCGTCGCCGTCCCCGCCAGGAGGTTCACTTTGATTTCACCAACCCCGGCGAGCGGTTTTAGCACGCGCTCAATCGCGGCGATTTCATCGGGACAATCCATCCCGGCGACGCTTAACGTCGTCCCCGTATTTCCAGCCGCGGTGGGAGCAGAAGCGTTGCTCTTGTCGTGAACATCCTTCGAGCCGTTTCCGCAACTGTTGCAGCCTTCACTCATGGTTTGTCACCTGGTTTGCCCAACTGGTGGCACGGTGGTAATCGGAGCGTTGGTTTTCCCGCCGCGATGGTAACGCTCCTCGTGCCGTTGCCGCGCCTGGTATCTCGCCCAGAAATAATCCGCGGCCACCAGCGCCAGTGAAACCAACGCGACGGCGCCCACCAGCAACCCGGCGAGACGAAGTGCCAGTTGTGGATGAACTTCGTCTGCCTGGTCAGCGCAAGTTCCATCGGCGCTTTGCCGCGCATAGCCCTGAGATGGAGGATGTGGTGTTCCGTGTCCAGTCGTTCAACCACGCCGTTGGCCGGCCGCGAGCGTACGGTATTGGCCGACGCCGCGCTAGCCGAGAGTATTAGCAGGCTCAGCAGCGCCGAGCCGAACCGAGTTGTATTCTTCAAGTGATTCATAATCTGTCCTTTCAGTTCGGCAGCACTGGCGTTGGTTTGGTCGCCTCCACCCATTCATACAAAACCGGGAGCAGCACCAGCTTGAGGAATGTGGAAGTCAACAGTCCGCCGATGACCACGATGGCGAGTGGGCGTTGCACTTCTGCTCCCGCGCCCGTCGCAATCGCCATCGGGACAAAACCGAAGCTCGCCACGGCGGCGGTCATCAGAATCGGACGGAGACGGGTGAGCGAGCCTTCCATCACGGCGTCGCGGACGTTTTTGCCTTCTTCGCGCAGTTGGTTGAAGTAACTCAACATAACCAGACCATCGAGCACGGCCACGCCGCTTAGCGCGATGAAACCCACTCCGGCGGAAATGCTGAATGGCATTCCGCACGCCCACAGCGCAAAGACACCACCGGTCGCAGCAAGCGGAACGCCCGTGTAGATGACGAGGGTCTGCCGCAGACTTCCAAAGGCCATGAAGACGAGCACGAAGATGAGCGCCAGCGTTGCGGGCACGAGTACGGCGAGGCGCGTACGCGCTTCCTGCAGATTCTTGAACGCACCGCCAAACTCCAGGACGTAGCCTTCGGGTAGTTTCACTTCCGCCTTCACTTTGGCTTCGGCTTCGCGTACGAAACTTTCCACATCGCGCCCGCGTAGGTTTACCATGATGGCTGCGCGGCGCTGCCCGGAGTCGCGGCGAATTGGATCCACGCTCGCGACGGTTTTGAACTCGGCTACTTTGCTCAATGGCACCATCCCGGACTCGCCCACGCGCACGGGTAGATTGCGCAACTCGTCGAGATTCTCGCGGACGCTTTCCGGCAGGCGCACCACGATGTCGAAGCGGCGGTTGCCTTCGGCCATCATGCCTACGGTCTGCCCGCCCAGTGCCGTGGAGATGGCTTTGTTAACTTCGGCGGCATGAATATTGTAGCGGGCCAGCGCCGCGCGATTCACCTGCACGTCAAGCATGGGCACGCGGCCTGACGCCTCGAACTCGACTTCGCCCGCCCCGGGAACCTTTTCCAGAATCTCCTTCACTGCTTCGGCGAGGCGTTCCAACTCTTCGTAATCCGTGCCGAAGATTTTCACTGCGATGTCCGCGCGCACGCCTTCCATCAGTTCGTTGAACCGCATCTCGATGGGCTGCGCCATCAGCACGGATTGACCGGGCACTTCGCGGTCAATGACCTTGGTGATGTCCTCGGCCAGTTGCGCTTTGGTCATCGTGCGGCCATTCACTTTGCGCCATTCGCTTTCCGGTTTGTAGAAAATGTAAACGTCACTGGCGCTGACCGGCATCGGGTCGGTGGCGACTTCCGACGTGCCGATGCGCGAGAAAACGCGCGTGATTTCAGGCACATGCTGGAGCAGGGCCTTCCCCGTCTTAAATTCCATTTCGAGCGAGGCATCCAGGTTCATGCTGTTCGTTTTGAAAACCATCGCCGTGAACGAGCCTTCATCCAGTTTCGGCACGAACTCCGCGCCGAGGCGTTTGAAAACCACGAGCGAAAGCGCCAGCAGCACGAGAGCGACGCCCGTGACCAGCCAGCGCCATCGCAACGCCCATTCGAGCACGGGGCGGTAGAGCTTCTTACAGAACCGCATGATGAAGTTATCGCTTTCCGCAATGTGTCCACCGAGCAAGAACGAACAAAGGACCGGCATGAGGGTAAGCGTCAAAACCAGCGCGCCCGCCAGACATAGCATCACGGTCAGCGCCATCGGGTGGAACATTTTCCCCTCGACGCCCGTGAGCGCGAGAATTGGCACATAGACGATGGTGATGATGAACACGCCGAAGAACATCGGGTTGCCGACTTCCTTGCTCGCGGCCTGAACGGTGTGCAAGCGTTCCTCGATGGTGAGTTTCCGGCCCAGGTGATGTTGTTTGGCCGCAAGCTGCCGCACGATGTTTTCCACGATGACGACCGCGCCATCAATGATGAGGCCGAAATCAATCGCGCCCAGGCTCATCAGGTTGCCGGAGATTTTTCCTGTCACCATGCCCGTCATCGCGAAGAGAAGGGACAGCGGAATGGCGAACGCCACTATCAGCGCCGCGCGCCAGTTGCCCAGCAACGCCAGCAGGACGACCACGACGAGGATTGCGCCTTCAAACAGATTCTTCTCGACGGTGTGAATCGTGCGGTCGACCAACTCGGAGCGGTCGTAAGCGGTGCGGATGACGACGCCCGGCGGGAGCTTGGGCTGGATTTCCTTGAGGCGCTCGGCAACACGCCGGGACACGAGCCGGCTGTTTTCCCCCGCGAGCATCATCGCGGTGCCGATGATGGCTTCCTCGCCATTCTCGGTCGCTGCTCCCGTGCGGACTTTGGAGCCGATGCCAACGTCTGCCAAATCACGCACACAAATGGGCGCGACTCCGGCACCGAACTTGAGCGGAATACTGGCGATGTCCACCGCGCTTTGTACGCGCCCGACCGAACGGATGATGAGTTGTTCGCTGCCGCGATTGACCACGCCGCCGCCCGCGTTCTCGACGTTCTCCGCGACCGCCGCCGCGAGTTGCTCGGCGGTGAGATTGGCCTCACGAAGTTTGTCCGGCTTAGGGAGCACGACCATTTGCTTGTCGTAGCCGCCAGAGGAATTGACCTCCGCCAGACCGCGCACGGTGCGCAACAGCGGCTTGATGGTGAAGTCGTGAATGAGTTTGAGTTCCATCAATTGTTCTTTGCGCGTGGGCGGTTTGTTCGTTGCATCAGGCGCGAAGTCCACGACGTAATAGAAAATTTCGCCCAAGCCGGTGCTGATGGGCGCCATCCCCGGTTGCAGACCCGGCGGGAGGTTCTCGCGTGCGTTTTGCAGGCGCTCGCCCACCAGTTGACGGGCGTGCAAGATATTGGCGTCCTCGTCGAAGATGAGCGTGATTTGCGAGAGGCCAAACTTGGAGAGCGAGCGCATCTCCACCATGCCAGGCACGCCGGAGAGTTGGGTTTCCAGCGGAAACGTGACGAGCTTTTCGATTTCCTCCGGGGCAAGCGCAGGGACTTCGGTGTTGATTTGCACTTGGACGTTCGTGATGTCCGGCACAGCGTCAATCGGCAACCGAGCCGCCGACCAGAGGCCGACGCCGATCAGCCCGGTGGTGGCCAGCATCACAAAGGCGCGCTGACGGAGTGAGAAGTCGAGGAGTTTATGAATCATTTCTGTGCCCCCGTCGGCTTTGCTGTCGGCCTCACGTCGATTTCCAGACCCGTCAGCCGCTGCAATTCCTGCCCCGCCTCAAGCGCCTCACGTTTTGTGTCGAGCAACGCCTCGACCGCTTCGAGATATTGCTTTTGCAGTTCGACGTAAGTGGCAACCGGCACCGCGCCCAGGCGGTAATGCCGGTCGGCCAGTTCCGCCGCCTCCCGGAAATGCTCCAGGCTGTCGGGTCGCCACTTCGCCAGTGCCGCCAGCTTGCTCTGATACGTCTGCGCGTGCGTCATGACTTCCTTCTCCAACTGGCGTTGGGTGACTTGCAGGCTGGCTTGCGCCTGGATGCGCCGCGACTCCTCCACGGCGACCTTGCCCTTGCCATTGTTCCATACCGGCAACGGCACTGACATCGACAAGCCAACAATGCGCTGGCTCTCGCCCGCTCTCTCTTCCGAGACATAAGGGCCAACCGTGACCGACGGGTAACGCTCATTCAGCGCCAGCTTGATTTTGAAACCCTGTTGCTCCAATTCCATCTGGCGCGCACGTAGTTCGAAGCTGTTCGTCCGCGCAGCCGCCAGCAGTGTGGCCACTTCCGGCAAGGGCGGGAGCGCGTAGTTCACCGGCGCAATCAAAGTGTCATCCAGCCAGGGTGAACCGCGCAGTTGGGTGAGCTCTAGCCGGGCAGTTTTTTCCACCAACTCGGCTTCTTCCGCACGCTTTTGCAGCGTCAATTCCAGCGCCTCGATGATGCGGGTTTCGAGCAGCGGCGTGAGGCCAGCGGGGTCGCGTTGCACCAATACTTCCCTTAATTCGTGCAACCGCTCCGTCACCGTCCGCACCACAGTCGCCCTCTCTTGCGCGGCAAACAGGTTCACGGCGGCGATGCGCGCCTTGCCGGTCAGCGTGGTTCGGAATTGCGACAGCCCCAACTCGGCGAGTTTCACCTGCCGGTTGGCGATTGCTTTGCGCAACGGAACCCGCCCCGGCCACTCAAAGGTTTGCTGAAGCGCGACAGACCACGCGACTCCTTCGCTCGTGAATCCCGCGCTGCGGACACTTTTGTGGCCAAGTTGCGTGGCCAATTCCGGGTTGGCGAGCTTGCCGACTGTGGCGGCATCCGCCTTCGCGGCGGCAATCTCCGCCTCGTAGAACTTGAGTTCAGGATTATGCGTCGCGACTTCGTCGACAATGGCCTCGAGCGTGAGCGCGGACGTTTGGTCAGCCGCACCGGCACTTTCCAGCGTCGCTGAGATAATGAGGATGGACCAACCAACGGAGCAGAAAAAGTTTCGTTTCATATACAGGCAAAAGGATCAAACCAACCAAAATGGGAAAACTCCCGTAGCGTGAAGACACACCACGGGCCGGAGATGTTCCGTAAAGGAACAATTTAGGCGGGAAGCGAGGGAGAACGGACGGGCAGCGCCGCGCGCTGGATGAATTGCCAAGTTACGGGCAATGATGGCGGCGCGACCGTCGGGAAAAGCGGCGTGCAAGTTCCGTTGGAAAGCGTTTCCGGCAACAGGAAAGCCAAGGCCACTGCGGATAGGCAGGTGGGGACGATGGCCAGCGCGTCTTCATCGCAAGTCTTGTAGCTGGCTGATTCAAGTGCAGCGCAGGAATCTTTGGTGTCCTTCCCGGCGCGCGCGCCGGGCGCGCAATCGTCCGTGCAGGAGAGGAAGCTGGGCATCAGGCCGGCGGATTCCATCAGGCAATGCGACGTGGTCGGCAGCCAGAGCAGCAGCAGCAACACGATTGCAAATGGACGGAAAGCTTTCACTACGACTATGAATACTTCACCGGCGGATAAGTTCAACATGTATTTCCCAGCCCCGCTGAATTGATTCGCCACGTCCGTCCGCAACCGCCATGACCCGACGCAATTCGAGGCGTGCAACGGGCCAACGCGCTTTCTTCGCGAATGCCAACTCCCGCGCGCGGATGCCGGTCGCTCTCGCGCCGTCTCCTCTTTGCGAACGTCCTCCCCCGGCGCTCGGACGCCTGGACTCGCGCGCGCCTTGGACACCTTCCCTTGTTCGAATATCTTCTGAGCAATGCCATCCATTCGGGTTGTTCCACGCGCCACGCGCACGCGAGTTCCCGGCACGCAACCTCGCCCCGACAGCCGCTGTCGGGGCGAGGTTGCCACGCGGCGCTGCGCGCCCCGCCAAACCATCGAGTCTGCCGCCAGCCCTCCCCGATTGATTCGCAGACTGCCGCCGGGAACGCAGCCTAAAAGCGGGCACCGCAACCCTCCAGAAAGATATTTGGTAGGGTAACACCCCATAGCGAAGCGTGCCTTCGCTCGCCATTGTGTTGATGTGAAACGGAAGTCATTTCCCAAATCATAAATCAACCGTCCCAATGAATCACCCGCCATGAAACAAAATAAAAACCACGACAAGGTTCACCGCGCCGGTCCCCAGCTCGTGCCGGTTCATTTTGAATTCACTCATCCAACCGCCGCGTCCGTTTGCGTCGCGGGAAGTTTCAACCAATGGCAGCCCGAAGCCAAGACGCTGCACCCGGCCGGGGGCGGTCGCTGGCTGAAGGAAACGGCGCTGCTGCCCGGCACGTACGAATACTGTCTGGTGGTGGACGGCCAATGGATGCCTGACCCCCGGGCGAAGGATGATGTGCCCAACCCTTTCGGTGGAAGAAACTCGGTTCTGCGAGTGGTCTCGCCGGAAGCAGCCCATCTCGCCGATGCGGAAAATCTGCCTCTGAAAAACATCAACCAATAGAAAACACGGAAAATATGAGCAAACAAACGAACATCCAAGACATCAGCAATGACATGGACCAACTGGCCGAAGACGCGCGCGCGTTGATGGCCGCCACCGCCGACGTGGCCGGTGAAAAAGTCGGGGAAGCCCGCCAGCGTCTCGCCGCCGCCCTGGAACGGGGCAAGGAAATGTGTGGCCGCGTTCGCGAGAAAGCGGTGGAAGGCGCCAAGGCGGCGGACGAAGCCGTGCATGAGCATCCCTATCAAGCCATCGCCATCGGCGTCGGAGTCGGAGCCCTCGTCGGTTTTCTCCTGGCCCGCCGGTGTTCCCGCAACGGCGACTGATCAGCCTATGGAAACTGCCGCCGTCAACTTCCAGCAGCTGGCCACGAACTCGAAACATGTGGCGCGGAGGCTGTTGACCATCGGGGAAAACCGGCTCGAATTGTTGACGGTGGAACTGCAGGAGGAGCGCGAGCGTCTCCTGCAGGCTTTCCATTTGGCTCTCGCCGTGGCCGCGCTCGGGTTGCTCGCCGGCATCACGCTCACGGCCGCCATCGTGGTCTGGTTGTGGGCCTACCCGGTGGCGGTGCTCCTGACCCTCACGGCCCTCTACGCTGCGAGCGCGTTTGGCCTCTACCGGCGCCTTACCCTCCTCCTGCGCGACTGGCAGACTCTGTCCGCCTCGCTGGACCAACTACAAAAGGATCGTGCTTGTTTGGAAAAAATCCTCGCTTGAACGCGCTCGCCTCGCGGAAACGACTTTTGCTTGCGGAAAGCGAACTGAACCGCGCCCACATGGTCGGTGATTTGGCTGCCGTGACGGCGGCCGTGCGCGCACTCACCGACCGCGCCAAATCCTTCGGTTCGATCGCCTCGTTAACCGAGGTGATGGTGGCGGGATTGGCCGGCTTCCAGCGCGGCCGGTACGTGGAGGTCGCGCCGAAACGCTCCTGGTTTCAAACCGTTCTCAAAGGCGCGGGTCTGGTTTCCTCGTTCTGGCTGGCGTTTCGCTCGCGTCGCCGTAATAACGGGGATTCGGAGCCTGACTCGCGCGCCTGACCCCGATCTCCCGTGCGCATGCGCCGTAGAAATCTGATTGCAGCGTGTGCGCGTTCCGGAAGGTGCCCGTGCAGGGGCAGATAAATATGGAGGCCCAGCCGACATTTCAGCCCGTCATTGCCGACGTTGACCCGACCGTTGAGGGGGTGACGCGGGCCGTGCAGCCCAGCCCGGCGATGGTTGCCAGAACGACGCCGGTACAAATTGTTTTGATGGTGCTGGGCACGATGGCCTTTCTCTACTTCGCCCGCCCCGTGGTCCTGCCCGTTTTCCTGGCTTGCGTGGCGGGCATGGCGCTTAAACCGCTCATCCGTTGGTTGTCCAAATGCCATGTTCCGCCGGCGCTTTCCGCCGGGGTTGTGCTTTGCCTCCTGGTAGCCGTCGTCGCGATTGGGTTCGTCGAGTTGGGCCGGCCGGCGTTGACCTGGATGAATGAAGCGCCGCAACACATGACCGAGTTGCGGCAACGGGTGCAGCAACTGTTTCCACGGCTCGCCCACTTCAGCCTGGCGGCCGCGGCAGTGAACAATCTGGGCGCGACCGAGGAAGAAAAAATGGAGGCACAAAAGAACGCGCCGAAAGTGGAGGTCAAAGACAGTCGGGGCACCAGTTCGATCCTCAACTGGACCGGCACCCTCCTGGTGGGCATCGGCGAGACGCTGGTGTTGGTTTACCTGTTGCTGGCCTCCGGCGACCTGTTCTTGCAAAAACTCGTCCACGTGATGCCGACCTTTGGCGACAAAAAGCGTGCGGTCGAGATCAGTCATGAAATCCAGCAAAATATTTCCAATTATCTGTTCTCGGTTTCCCTGATCAACATTGGCCTCGGGATCGCCGTGAGTGGGGGGCTCTACTTCCTGGGTGTCCCCAACGCCGCGATGTGGGGCATGCTCGCGGCGATGCTCAATTTTGTCCCCTACTTTGGCCCCGTCGTCGGCGTCTTCCTGCTGGCTGCGGTGGGCCTGCTTACTTTCGACTCGCTGGGGCAGGGGTTGCTGCCGCCCGGGTGGTACCTGCTCCTGCATTATCTGGAGGCGAACCTCATCACCCCAGTCCTGCTGGGACGCCGCTTTACGCTCAATCCCGTGGTCATCTTTGTCTCGTTGATCTTCTGGACCTGGCTGTGGGGGGTGCCGGGGGCCTTGCTGTCGGTGCCGATCCTGGTCACCATCAAAGTTGTCAGCGACCGCATCCCCGCCCTGTCGCACGTCAGCGAACTGCTCACCAGTTGAACCCGAAAGCGAATCATGAATTGGACTCCGCTGCATCCGGGCAACCCACGCAATCAGCACGAAAGACACATGTATGTTACGAAGCATTAAACAAATATACGGAGACAAACTTGGCGCGTCCGATGGCGAGATCGGGCACGTGAAGGACTTCTACTTTGACGATCAGGACTGGGCGATTCGTTATGTGGTCGTGGACACGGGCTTATGGTTGCCGGGGCGCAAGGTGCTCCTCTCGCCTCATTCGCTCGCCCGCCTCGATCAGGCCGAAAAAGTCCTGCGCGTGAATCTGACCCGGAAACAGATCGAGGGCAGCCCATCGATTGCGTCTCACCAGCCGGTATCGCGACAATACGAGGAGGAGTATTACCGGTATTACGGCTGGCCGTATTACTGGCAGGGTGACGGGTTGTGGGGGCTGAGCGGCTTTCCGATTTTGGAACTGCCCCCGAATCCACTCCCGACTACACCCACCACGGCCCGCGGACCGCAGCCCAGCCGGGCCGATGCGCATTTGTGCAGCACGCAAGCCGTAAACGGCTACCACCTCCGGACGGGCGAGGCGACGATCGGCCACGTTTGCGATTTCATGATGGACGCCCAGAGTTGGGCGATTGGCCAGTTGGTCATCAAGACCGGTCACCGGCGCTCCGGCAAAGAAGTGCTGATCCCAACGAAAGACGTGGACCGGATCAGTTACGAGGAATCCACGGTGTTTGTGAATCAAACCGGGGCCGCCGCCGAGCAGAGTCCCCAGCCACCTCCGGTTCCGGTTGGGGCGGCCGATTGACGTCGCCCGATCCAACGAAAAACCCAACCGGACCAAGGAGAATCCAAACGCGTCCGGTCAAGCACGAGCAAGACCAAGCAATGAACGCAAACCGACGAATGATCGAGATCCTGGCCCGCGCCGAGACGTTTCAAAATCATGAGCATTACGTGCAAACCCTCTCGTTGAGCCAGCTTTCGCGCACGATGAACACCAGCCGCTTTTGTTTCTACAAGCTGTTCCGCAAATGGACGGCCGTCACGCTCACCGAGTTCGTCTCGCGTACCCGGATCGCGCAGGCGAAAACCCCCCTGCTCAATCCCAACTTGCGCCTCAGCGAGATCGCCTACGCCATCGGGTTCCAGTCACTCGGAAACTTCAACCGGGTGTTCGAAAGATTCGTGGGGCGATCACCGGCCGGCTTTCGCAGCAAACTGCCGACGGCGGCCTGATTCCAACGCGTGGCAACCCAGTTACCGACTTTCACCATGAAACCAGTCACTGAGGAACTCAAAATGGATCAAACCAAAAACCACATTCCGATGCTGCCGCGGTCGGCGTTGAACGCGCTGATGAACCAGCCGCAGGTTGAACATCAACCCATCGTCGAGGAGTTGATCGCGCTGTTGCAGTCGCGGCCGGATCTGGCGGAAGCCCTCGAAGAATCGATCCGCATCGCCGACCGCCCGGAGGTCATGACCCTCCCGCTATATTACGACTTCCTGGATAAGATGGTCACCCTGATCCCCACGGACCGGAATCTGAACGCGTTTGTGCTCAAATTCTATTATCTCATCGACCTGTCGCCCGGCGGTTTCCTGCAAGCGGACGCGTCGTTTCAGCAATGGACCCACAAGTTCGCCGAAGACTGGGGCGCTTTTCTGGATACCACGAAATCCGCCGGGGACATCGCCGGCTTTTTTTCAAACCCCAGCTACCATATCGAGGATTATTACGTGGCGCCGAGCGGATGGTTGACGTTCAACCAATTCTTCGCCCGGCAGGTTCGGCCCGGGAAACGGCCCGTGGCTGGGTTGGGCGACGACCACGTGATCGTTTCTCCCGCGGACAGTGTTTACCAAGGACAATGGTCGATCCAGGCTGACTCGAAAATCACCGTGAAGGGATTGACGTGGTCGGTAATCGAGCTTCTCGCTGGCAGTCCTTATCAAGACCAGTTTCGCGGCGGAGTGTTCACGCATGCTTTTTTGAACGTCAATGACTACCACCGATATCATGTGCCGGTGGCCGGAGTGGTCAAAGAGGTTCGCAAGATTCCGGGCAAGGTGACGATGGACGTGATCCGGAACTCGGACGGATCGCTCGGAATTGTTGACGGGACTGGCTACCAATTCACTCAAGACCGGGGGCTTATCGTCCTGGACTCTCCGGTGGGCTTGGTGGCCGTGTTGCCGATCGGCATGGCTCAAGTCTCCTCGGTAACCCTGACCGCGGAGGTGGGAGCGGTGCTCGCCAAAGGGGAGGAGTTTGGATTTTTCGCGTTCGGCGGCTCGGATATCGTGACCCTGTTCGAGGCGGGCAGGGTCGAGCTCGAGGCACAGGTCGGGACGCATTACAACCAGGGGAGGCAGATCGGTCACGCCGTTAACGACTGATTTCTTCCCAACTCAACAGAAAGAAAAAACATGAAAGCAAATGCAGGTGTGTGGATTGATCATCGAGAGGCCGTGATTGTCGTGCTGTCGGAAACCGGGGAAGAAACGAAGCGCATTCCCTCGTCCGTGGAAAAGCAACTGCGGCGTTCGGGCGAAGCGGCCCACGTTTCGTTTGAGGCCCAGGAAGTTCCGGCCGATGATTCGCGCGAACGGGAATATACCGGGCAGCTCGCGCACTACTACGACGAGATCATCGCGCATCTCCGGGACGCTGGTTCCATCCTCATTTTGGGTCCGGGTGAGGCCAAGGGCGAACTGAAAAAACGATTCGAGAAACACAAAAGCGACCCGCGCCTCATTACCACGGAGACGGCTGACAAAATGACCGAGCCACAGGTGGTGGCGCAGGTTCGTCATCACTTTAACTGCGCGGCAACCCGGCGAGGGGCTTGAAAGAGATCGCCCACAATCCGACCAACACCCAATGGCCGGACAGCCGCCAAAAAGAGCGGGGGCAGGCAACCCAACCAGGCATTGAGCACGACCTTTCAGCATCCTTTGGTCCGGGCCGGCATCGTGCTCGGTTTGGGGTTCGGAGGTTTTGCGGATGGGATCGTCCTTCATCAGATACTGGGCTGGCATCATCTGGTCTGTGTGACCGCGCAGTGCCAGCCCACCTCCATCGAGCACCTCCAACTTCAGAACACCCAGGATGGATTTTTTCACCTCGCGCTCTGGTTGGTGTCGCTGGCTGGCACCGCGATGCTGTTTCGGGCGGCGCGCCACACCGGCCCGGCGTGGTCGGGCCGGGTTTTGTTTGGCTCCATGCTCGCAGGGTGGGGCCTGTTCAATTTCATCGAAGGCATCATTGATCATCACCTGCTTCGGATTCATCACGTGCTCCCGGGTAATCCGCATCAGTTGTCGTTCGACCTGCTTTTCCTGGCGGCTGGGGTTGGGTTGTTCATGATCGGCACCCGGCTGATTCGGTCGGCGGAGACCGCGACCGGTTAGCATTTGCTGGTTTTTCTTGCCTCCGTTTGCTCAAATGCTCCGACCATGAAGCGCCTCACGGATAAGACCGAAGCGCAAACAAACCAGATTCTATGGAATATAGACCACTCGGCGGCTCGGGCCTGAAGGTCCCCGTGCTCAGCTTTGGCACCGGCACCTTCGGCGGTTCGGGCGAGCTTTTTAGCGCTTGGGGAAGCACTGGCGTCAAGGAGGCGACGCGCCTCGTAGACATCTGCCTCGAGGCCGGGCTCAACCTGTTCGATTCTGCGGACGGATATTCAAATGGACTCGCCGAGGAAATCCTGGGCCGAGCCATCAAGGGCCGGCGCGATGCCGTGCTCATTTCCACGAAGGCGACCTTCCGCGTCGGCCAAGGGCCGAACGAGGTCGGTTCCTCCCGCCACCATTTGATCCGCGCGGTGGAGGCGGCTCTGCGCCGGCTGGGCACCGATTACCTCGACCTGTTTCAGTTGCATGGCTTTGACGCGCTGACGCCGATGGAGGAGACGCTCGGCACGCTCGACGATCTGGTGCGCGCCGGGAAAATCCGCTACATCGGTTGCTCGAACTTTTCCGGATGGCACCTGATGAAAGCGCTCGCGGTGTCCGAAAAATACGGGCTCGCGCGGCACGTCGCGCAGCAAGTCTATTATTCGCTCATCGGCCGTGATTACGAATGGGAATTGATGTCGCTCGGTGTGGATCAACGGGTGGGGGCAGTGGTGTGGAGCCCGCTGGGCTGGGGCCGACTGACCGGCAAAATCCGTCGCGGTGCGCCCCCGCCGCCACTGAGCCGGCTCAGTTCGAAGGTGTCCAACGACTCCGGACCGAAAGTGTCCGAGGAGTATCTTTTCAAAGTGGTCGATGCGCTCGAGGAAATTGCGGCGGAAACCGGCAAGACGGTGCCGCAGATCGCGCTCAACTGGCTGTTGCAACGCCCCACCGTCGCCACCGTCATCATCGGCGCGCGCAACGAGGATCAACTCCGGCAGAATCTCGGCGCGGTCGGTTGGAATCTAAATCAGGCACAGGTGGCGAAGCTTGAGGTGGCCAGCGAAATGCCGCCGATTTATCCGTGCTGGCACCAGCTCCAGTTCGTCGAACGAAACCCGCGGCCGGTATCCGCTCAACAGATTTGAGGGGCACGTTTCGTATGAATGGCTTGCATAATAATATGTAGCAATGCACTTCGTCCTGACCATCAATGGCGGCTCGTCGAGCATCAAGTTCGCGCTGTACGGGATCAAGGAACCGTGGCAGCAAAAGCTGGGTGGCAAGGTTGACCGCATCGGCCTGAGCGGAACCAATCTGACGTTCCATGACCCGGCCAGGAATCAGCGGGAAACCCTCAGCCTCGCCGCCTCCGATCCCAAATCGGCCGCCCATTTTCTGATTGACTGGTTCGAGCAGCAGGACGGATTTTCATTGGTCGAAGCGGTGGGGCACCGGGTCGTCCATGGCATGAATCACACCGCACCCGAGCGGGTCACCCAGGAATTGTTGGATGAACTCCAGCGCATCCGGCCCTATGCCCCGGAACATCTGCCCCTCGAGATTGAACTGATCGAGGCATTCCGCCAGCGGCATCCGAAACTGCCCCAAGTGGCCTGTTTTGACACGGCGTTTCACCGCACCCTGCCGCGCGTCGCGAGGCTGCTGCCGATTCCGCGACGCTTCGACGCCCAGGGGGTTCAACGCTACGGTTTCCACGGTTTGTCCTATGCCTATCTCATGGAAGAACTCGCCCGCCTCGGCGACCCGGCGGCAACGACCGGCCGCGTGATCCTCGCGCATCTCGGAAACGGCGCCAGCATGGCCGCCGTGCGCGACGGTAAAAGCATCGACACCAGCATGGGCTTCACTCCGACGGCGGGATTGGTGATGAGCACCCGCTCTGGCGATCTGGATCCGGGACTGGTCAGCTACCTGGCGCTCGCCGAGCAAATGACCGCGCCGCAATTTCACCAAATGGTGAACCGCGAGTCCGGGTTGCTCGGCGTTTCGGAGACCAGTTCCGACATGCGTGATTTGCTCGCGCAGGAAGCCGGGGACGTGCGGGCGGCGGAAGCGGTCGCGCTCTTCTGTTACCAGGCGAAGAAGTGGATCGGCGCCTACTCTGCCGTACTCGGCGGACTGGACACGCTGGTTTTTGCCGGTGGCATCGGAGAAAATTGCCCGATCATCCGGGCACGCATCTGTGCCGGACTTGGTTTTCTCGGCATCGAATTGCAGGGGCCGGGCAACGCGGAGCATGCGCCGGTGATTTCTGCGCCAACCGGTCGCGTCACCGTGCGTGTCATCTGCACGGACGAAGAGCGGATGATCGTGCGGTCGGTGTGCCGCGTCCTTGGAGCCGCCCTGGCCACTTAGGGTAGTCTCCGGCGACGCAATCGAACCCGACTTTCGCGGGATCCGTTTTCGGAGGGTGATGACTCGCTGGATGCCCGGTAGGGTTACACCCCATTGGAGAGGCTCCACCCATCGCTTAACATCATCCCGTTGCCAGGCCGCACGACCGAGCGACTCAATGCCAATATGAAAACCTTGTTCACCGCAGAAGCAATTTCCCAGGGCGGACGTTCGGGAACCATTCAGTCACCGGATCGGTTGCTGAATGTCACGCTGGGAAATCCGTTGGAGGCCGGCGCCGAGAAACACGGCCCCAGTCCCGAGCTTTTGTTTGCGGGCGCGTATTCCGCCTGTTACCACGGCGCGCTCGGCAACGCGGCCAAAAAACTCGGCACACCCGTCGAGAATTCCACGGTGCGGGCCATGGTGAGCCTGGTGGAGGATGATCAAGGCGGCTATCGCCTGGCGGTGGAGCTGCGAGCCCATCTTCCGGGCGTTGATCGCGCCCAGGTTCAACGCATCATGGATGCAGCGCACCAGACCTGCCCGTATTCCAAGGCCCTGCGCGGCGACACCTCCGTCACGCTGATGGTGGATTAGCCGGCAGAATCCGCGCCGCCGGCCGCGGAAACATTTTTACCGTCACGTTGACGGCAAAAGCAAACAAGCAAAAACAAAAACAAGAACCACCGTTATTATGACCACTCTCGAAATCAAAGGCGACTGGAACATCACCAAGGGCAAGTTGAAACAGAAATGGGCCAAACTCACCGACGACGATCTTCAATACGCCGAAGGCAAGCAGGAGGAACTGATCGGCCGGATCCAGAAGTGTACGGGCGAAACCCGGGAAGCAATCGAGAAAGCCATCAAGGAATTCTCCGCCGCCTGCTGCTGCAGTTAGGCGGAAATTCCGAGGGTGTCAATGCGCGGATCCCCGCTGAACCGAACATGAAATGAAAGACCACGTCTATAAACTCATCGAACTCACCGGCACCTCGACCACTTCCATTGAGGACGCCGTTGGGAAGGCCGTTAAACGTGCGCATCGGACCCTCAAGAACCTGTGCTGGTTCCAGGTGGTCGAGACGCGCGGCAACATCAACAAGGGAAAAGTGGACCACTGGCAGGTGACCATCAAAGTCGGTTTCACCCTGGAAGGCTGAGTGCAGCCATGCGTGCAAGCCGGCTGCCAACCTAAAAAATATTATGACTAAAAAAGACATGAAATCTGAAATGAGCATCACGCGCGAACGCATGATCCAACTGCTGAACGAGGATCTGGCGGGCGAATACCAGGCGATCATTGCCTACACCGTTTACAGCCAGGTGCTCAAGGGGGCCGCCTACACGGACGTGGCGCGCGAATTGGAAACGCATGCGGGTGAAGAATTGCAGCACGCCATCAAGATTGCCAAACAGATTGATTACCTCGGTGGCATGCCGTGTGTGACGCCCAAGCCGGTCAAGACTTCCCATGACCCGGTCGAAATGTTGCGCGCGGATCTGGAGAATGAGCGGATCACGGTGGGGCGTTATCGCGAGCGCATTCGCCAGGCGGAGGCGATGGGCGAATTTGCGTTGAGCGAGGCCTTGCGCGCCATCATCGTGCAGGAGCAGGAGCATGAGATTGATTTGGCCGCGGCGCTGGGCATTGAGGTGCCTCCCGCCAAAATGCCATCCCACAAAAATGGCCAAAACCACTTGAAGAACCAGCATGCCTCAAGGGGATAAATCCAGTTACACTGACAAGCAGAAACGTCAGGCGGCCCACATTGAAGCGGGCTATGAGAGGATGGGGTTGACCACGAAAACCGCCGAAGCACGGGCTTGGGCCACCGTCAACAAACTCGATGGCGGCGGAAAAAAGAGCGGGTCCGGCCGAAAGAGGAATTAGATGAAGTCCTTTCCAATCGTCATCCTGGGCGGTGGCGTGGTGGCCGGATACGCGGCCAAGGAGTTCGTCGACCAGGGCGGCAAAAAGGGAGATCTTGCCATCGTCACGGCAGAAAATGTGCTTCCCTACGAACGCCCTCCCCTTTCGAAGGGTTTTCTCGCTGGCAAGGAGGAAGCGAGCGACCTTCAGATTTCGGACGCCGCCTTTTATCGCGAACATGGCGTCGCGGTATACAGAAACTTTCCGGTGAGGAAAGTGGACTTCCGCCGCCGCCGTCTCCAGAGCGCGGCGGGCAAAGTAATTGGCTTTGATCAGTTGCTCATCGCCACGGGTTCAACCGTCCGACGATTGAATGTGCCGGGAGCCAGCCAGTCCGAGGTCTTTTATCTGCGGGAAATGAAGGATTCGCAGGCCATTCGAGAGCAGACCAAACGAGGTCGGCGGGCCGTGGTCATCGGGGCAGGCTTTATTGGCATGGAGGTCGCCTCTGTTCTGGCCAGCCACGGCGTGCATACCACCATTGTTTTTCCTGATGATCGGGTGTGGCAAAGTCTTTTCACACCGCCCATTTCAACTTTCTTTGAGCGGCAATTTGCGGATCGTGGCATCACCTTCATGAAAAATGAAAGGGTGGCGGCCTTGACGCACAAAAATCACGAGTGCCAGGTCGTTTTGGACTCGGGTAAACTTGTGCCCACTGATTTTGTCGTGGCTGGAATCGGCGTGACCCCGGCCATGGAATTATTTCACCGGACCCCGCTGGACACGGACGGCGGCATCAAGGTCAATAAATTCCTGGAGACCCGTCTGCCGGGCGTGTGGGCGGCGGGTGATATCGCCAATTACCCCGATCAAATTTTCCATCGGCGCATGCGGGTGGAGCATTGGGACAACGCCGTCGAGCAAGGGCGGACGGCTCTGCGCAACATGACGGGAAAACTCCAGCCGTTCATCCACGTTCCCTATTTTTTCTCGGATGTCTTTGACCTCTCCTATGAATTTTGGGGCGATGCGTCGGGTCATGACGAGGTGGTTTATCGCGGCAACCTCTATGAACGGCGGTTCAGTGTCTGGTGGCTTAAAAAACAAGTTCTGTGCGCCGCTTTGATCATGAACCGTCCGGAGGAAGAAAGGGCGGTCGCCCCGCGCTGGATCTTGCGCCATCCCCGGTTGGACCCCAAGGCGCTCCAAAGCGTCCGGAGCCTCAAGACCCTGGATACCACCTTTGGCCGCCCGGGCTAGTTGCCCGAATTAATTGGAATGAAAGTTATGAGAATTTTCCCGGCATTACCCAGCGTGATGTTATCGATTGCTTGCGTGCTGGCGGGCTGTCAATCACCGACGCCCAAGTCTTCGGGCGGAAGCGGCGCGGTGCGAACGACCCGGAACAATTGCTACAGCTTGCTCCATCAACTCCTGGACGACCAAAAAAATGTCGGCCTGCTCCGGTTCATCAAGCGGGAAGATGCGGAGGTTAAACTTCTGGTGAAGAAAATTGCCACGACATCCGGGGCCGGGGCAAAGCTGTTGGAAGAATGGGCCAGGCGTGATCCTTCGCTCCACCTGGACGACCTCCAGCTTCCATCCGGGGAGTTGGCCACGCGCGAAGCGATTGCTGCCACCAAGAAAAAAGAATTACTGGGTCAAACCGGCGACGAATTTGAGCTGTCCTTGCTTTTGACCCAGACCGAGGCGCTGAGCTATGCTTGGCACCTGGCAAAAGTTGCCGGCGAAAACGAATCTCGACCCGATCGCGCCCGGGCGCTGGTGGGCGTGAGCAAGGATATGGAGAACCTTTACCACGAAGCCTTCGTGCTGCTGCTCTCAAGATCGAAAAGATTATGAACCCAACCAGCGCCGACCCGGAGGACGTACGCGGCCAGCCAAAGCGTCCTCTCCCAGGCAAACCTACCGACCGAGCCACCCTCGCTTTAATTGCCCGCCAGGCAATGATCGAGCGCGGTCTGGAGCCGGACTTTCCGCCGGCAGCCCAGCTCGAGTTGGCGGCCATCGGCGGCCCGGCCAGTGCTACCGCCGAAGTGCGCGACCTGCGCGATCGGCTCTGGGCGTCCATCGACAACGACGACTCCCGCGACCTTGACCAACTCACGGTCGCCGAGTCGCTCGTGGGCGGACGGGTGCGAATCCTCGTGGCGGTCGCGGATGTGGACGCCTTGGTGCGCAAGGGATCGGCGCTCGACGCTCATGCGTCGCGCAACACAACCTCCGTCTATACGCCGGCCGCGATCTTCCCCATGCTCCCGGAGGTGCTCTCCACCAATCTGACATCGTTGAACGAGGATCAAGACCGGATTGCCGCTGTGGCTGACCTGGTGTTCGAGGCCGACGGCTCATTCGTCGCGTCGGACCTCTACCGGGCCCGGGTGCGGAACCACGGGAAACTGGCCTACCGCAGCGTTGCGGCCTGGCTGGCTGGCGAAGGCACGGCGCCGCGGCGAATCGCGGAAATGCCGGGACTCGCCGAGAACCTCCGTCTCCAGGACAGCGTGGCCCGACGGCTCGTGGATCTGCGCCATCGCCACGGCGCGCTCAGCCTCGAGTCACTTGAGACGAAAGCGGTCTTCACGGGCGACGCCATTTCCGATCTCGATCTGGATCAAAAGAACCGGGCAAAACAGTTGATCGAGGACTTCATGATTGCGGCGAACGGCGCGACCGCGACCTATCTCGCGGCCAAGAAATTCCCTTCCTTACGTCGGGTTCTGCGAGTGCCGGAACGCTGGGACCGCATCGCGGCGCTCGCGTCCGGTTTCGGAGACCGGCTGCCCAATGAACCGGACGCCGTGGCCCTCGAAGCCTTCCTCACCCGGCGACGCAAGGCCGACCCGGTGCGGTTCGCCGATGTTTCCCTTGCGGTGGTGAAGCTGATCGGGCGAGGAGAGTACGCGCTCGATCTTCCCGGCGGCGAGTCGCCCGGACACTTCGGATTGGCGGTCAAGGACTACACCCACTCCACGGCGCCGAACCGGCGTTTCCCCGATCTCATCACCCAACGGCTCCTGAAGGCGGCACTGACGGGAGCGCCGCTTCCCTACACCATTCCGGAACTCACGGAACTCGCGAAGCACTGCACGGAAAGGGAGGACGACGCGACGAAAATCGAGCGGCGGGTGCGAAAGTCGGCGGCGGCGCTGCTCTTGTCGGGCCGGATCGGGGAGTCATTCGATGCGATTGTCACTGGCGCATCCGCCAAAGGCACCTGGGTCCGGATCTTCCAGCCGCCAACCGAAGGGAGACTCGAGCGTGGTTTCAAGGGTCTCGATGTAGGCGATCCCGTTCACGTCAAATTAATCCACACCGACGTCGAGCGCGGATTCATCGACTTCGCGCACGACTGATGCCACCCGCATGAGCCTCCGTGGTTTGCTAAAGCGCAAGGTGCAGAATCGCGCAGTCAAGCATCGCCAAAAACGGTCGCTGCGCAGGCTGTCGGCTTACGTTGGCCTTTCCCTTGGGGTGATCGTCCTCGCCGCCACAGTGTTCATCCATCTGTTCGGTGGTGCGATCCTCAATAGTTATGGCAAGAGGAAGGCGGAGCGGGCTTTTGCCGAGGCGCATCCCGGGTCGATGTTGCGAATCGGCGAACTGGCTTACTCGGTGGGCGCCAATCGGCTGGTCGCCCAATCGGTTACGTTGACGGCAACCAACACGACGCTCCGGGCCGGCCAGACATCGCTGACAGGTGTTCGTTGGGCGCGGCTGCTTTGGGGAACGACTCCTCTCGAGGAGGTGCTCGCCCAGGCCAGTCTCGAGGCGACGAATCTCGTGGTGGGATTTCCCCAAGGGCACTATGGAATTCGGTGCGCGCGGGTGCGCGCGTCGGTGCCGGGTGCGGAACTGATCGCCGAAGGGACGGAGCTGCAGCCATTGGCCGGGGACGAAGCCTTCTTCGCCGCACATGATTTTCGAACGACGCGGTATCACGTGGTCGCACCGGAATGCAGAGTGTTGGGCCTGGCGTATGGCGAACTGCTCCAGGGAAAGTCGTGCCGGGCCCGCTCGATCCACTTCAGCCGACCCTTCTTCGATGCGCTGGCCAATTGTGACAAGCCGCCGCCGCCGTTCATGAAGCGTCCGCTCATGGTGCATGAGGCGCTGGCCGCAATCCGACAACCGTTGCAGGTGGAGAGCCTCAGCATCACCAATGGGCATGTGACCTACCGGGAGCGGGTCGTCGCTGGCGCCGATCCCGGCGTGCTGACGGTCGGGGCCGTCAGTCTATCTGTTGCGGGCATCGCCAATCACGCCAAACCGGCAGCCACCATCCTGCTCCACGCGCAAGGCGAACTCATGGACGCCGGGACGATCAAGTTGCGGATGTCGATCCCGATCACGCCACCGAACTTCTCGCTCCACTATTCCGGTACGCTCAGCGCGATGGATCTGACCCGCCTCAATGCGTTCCTTGACATTGCGGAACATACGCGGATCAAGTCCGGCACCGCGAGCGAGGCAGCGTTCGAAATTGATGTGACCGCCGGCCAGGCGCGCGGCCGGGTGCGGGCGATCTACCGGGATTTGAAGCTTGCGATTCTCGACGGGCAAACCGGCACCGAGAAGGGGATCGACCATCGCGTCGCCTCGTTTTTGCAGAACGTTTTTAAAATCCGGAATTCGAACGCTCCGGACGCATCAGGCTCGATGAAGGAGGGGAAGGTGAACTACACGAGAAGGCCGGAGGACAAGTTTCTGCCGTTTGTGTGGTACGCCCTGCGGACGGGTGTTCTGGATATCGTCAGCCATTGACCCGCGACGTGAGCATCAGCAACACCTTTCGGTTGCGAAAAACAAGGATGCGCCATTCGTCCGCGCACGCACCGGCCATGTACCAGGCATACCCGGCATCGAACTGAACAAGGCGAGGAACGCCGGGGCTGAGGGGGGTGATTTCCAAGGACGCCAGCCGGGTCACGCTGCGCGTCATTCGCACGGACGAAGAACCGATGATGGCGCCGCCCGGTATGCCGCATGCTTGGACTCGCCACGGCCGCTTGAAGTGGAGAGATGGCGCAGGAAGTGGATGCCACGATTGTTAAAATCACGAAGGAAACATCGAGAGGTTGATTGGTCAGTCACTTTAGCAATTGTTCACCGCAATCCTGCTTTTGACTGGCCGGGTTTATCGCTAAACGCAGCGTGGCTGGATTATGAACAAAAGCCACCGGCACTAAAAAGCACTTTGAAGGATCTGTTTGCGCACGGCGTATTCCCTATCATGACCGTTGTGGGCAAAGGGAATCCCCATCCCTGAAATGAAATCTCACTGGGGTGAACACCCCATAGCACCCCACCGCTTGCCACCTTATGTTGCCCGCGACATGAAATTGAAATGCAAAAGGCGTTTCCAAAATAGAAAGTCAGCCAGTTCATGACCGACGGTGCCTTGGATAGACGCTGCTATGATGTTTGCTTTGGGTGCCGCGAACGACCTGCCTGCCCACACGAAATGCCCGAGTGCCCAGTTCGCAACATTTGAAGATGAAAGTTTCGCCGCCACCGAGAGTCAGTGCCTTGCTCCGCATTTTCGCGGGGACATGCGCGCTGTCTTGGTTCGTGGGTATCGCTGTTTGTGGCCTGGAGCGCGTTCACAATGGCGCGGGTCACGAAGCAGTCTGCGCTGGCCACCCCGCTCACGACCATGACACGGTGGTCGAGCCTGGGCCGGGGCAGGCTCAGAACGCTGAAACTCACCCCGACGCGGAGGCGCAGCAGCATGTCATGGATTCCCACCACCATGACGACGAAGCGCAGCACGAGCACGACGGTGGTGACAAGCAGGATTGCGACGAACAGACTTGCTGCTCGACGATGATGGCGCTTTTACCAACGACCCACCCGGTCGTCATTGCAAATTCGATTTCACCCCAGGTGTTTGTTTTTTGCCTGCTGAACGCGGGGCGTGAACGGACGATTTCCGCCCCCAACTGTGAGGCAGCACGCCAAGCTAGACCCCGCGATTGGGTCCTCACGCCGGAGGTGTGCCTTGGTCCGGCGCATCGCAGCCTCGCCCCGCCTTCTCCCGCCTAGTTGAATCCGAGGAGAGCGCTCCGGCGTGACGGACTCTGATTCAACACGTCCGTTGGCTCCGTGTCGTTGGAACGTGCGGAGCCGCCTCATCCACAATCCAAGCCCGGTGGAGACAACAGTATTGATCGCCCGAAACAACGTGACCGCAGAAATCAAAGTACAATGACAACAACCAGGAAAGAAACCAAACCATGAAAGACTCGAAAGACTCGAAAGACTCGAAATCCACAACCAAAGACCCCGTCTGCGGAATGACCGTGGACGAAGCAACCGCTCTCCACGCCGAACGCGATGGAAAAACGTTCTACTTTTGCAGCGACCACTGTCGGCAAAAGTTTCTGGCTGCGCCCGCCGGCACGAAGCCCGGGGAAAAGTCAGGCGGCTGCTGTGGGTAACCTCCGCGCGCACCAGCCGAACCTCAGGCAGAACTGAGTTTGCGAACAGGTCGTTCGCAGGAACAAAACAACAAGAAGAGAAAGACGCAACTATGAAAATGAAAAACAAGATCACCGACGCAATCATCGCAGTGACACAATCAAAATGGATACGGCCGACGCTGATGACGTTGGGTCTCCTCGCCGCCGTCCTTGGCCTGACCGGCTGCCCCCACCCCCACTGAGTCATGTTCCCTCATGCAATGGCACCGAGAACCGCACACCGCGCACCGCAGTGCGCGCTGCGTGCAAACGCAATGGATGGTCGCTCTTTCCCAAAATACGGGGAGCGGCCATTCAGTGCCAGGTGCATTCATGAGAGGGACGATTGAATTTGAGAACCCACCGTTCGCTGAACCAGAAACCAAGAGACCACCACAAAAAGAAAGCGAAGACACAGTTATGAAAACAAAAAACAACCTCCTCAGTAAATTGAACCTCAGTTCGAGACTCGCGGTCGCTTTAGCGTTCGCGGTGTGGTGGCCCGGTGCAGTCCGCGCCGCAGACCACGAAAAAGGGGCGCATGACATGATGCAAATGCAACACATCATGACTCAAGCGCAGGCGGAAGCGCTGAAGCCCGGCGACTCCATGTCCATGACCTGCAACAAATGCAAAAGCGTCATGGTTCAGAAAGTCACCACCGACAAGGCGCACGTCAAAATGATGACCGTCGGTGAAAAGGTCATGTGCCACGCCTGCGATGGCACCGTCGAAGTCGTCGCCACCGGCAAAGGCACCGGCAAGAACGCCGAGGTGAAACATGTCTGCTCGAAGTGCGGAGACGACGCCATGTTCTGCTCCGCGACCAAACCCGGCAGTGGCGCCATGAAGGACATGGAAAAACCGAAGAAATAACCAGACCGCGCCCAGCCTCAAAGCGCGGACCACAACCACACCCAAACTGATTATGAAAAACCAAATCCCAATTATCACAACTTGTCTCCTCGGTGCCGGCCTGCTGGCTGTGGCAACCGTCGTGAGTGTCGAACAAAAAACCCGCGCGGCTGAACCGCCGGCCGACCCAGCGTTCACGGCTCATTCGGCTCATGTGGCCGCTGCCGCCAGCCAGGCAGGCAGGCAGACCGTCGAGGCGCAGTTGGCGGAATTGCTCGCCAGGATTCAGCAACTGGAAGCCAACACCCGGCCGCAGCCCGCACATTCGCCTGCCGCTGGCGCCATGCCGATGGACCCCGAAAATCCGCCTCGCGTCAGGCCGATGCCCGGCATGGGGTCAGGCGCAAAGCCGATGCCGGGGAAAATGGCCGGCATGGACATGAAGGGTGGTGGCAAAGGTGGCATGGCTGGCGGGCCAGCCGTCGCCGACCAGATGGCGGAACTGCGTTCCAAAATGCAGCGACTGGAGGCCGCCATGCAACAGCGATCCGGGTCATCGTCCGGCGCGATGCCGATGGGCGGCAAGCCTGGCATGGGGGCGGGGACGAAGCCGATGCAGGGAGGAATGGCCGGCATGAGTGGCATGGGCGCCCTGGGGGCAACGAAACCGGCTGGCGGCATGAGTGGAATGGGCGGAGGCGCATCACCTCCGGGCGGGGAGATGGGCATGATGGGAATGATGGATAAGATGATGGGCATGATGGACAAAATGATGGGCGGTATGGGCGGCGACGCAATGCCGGCTGGCGC
>JAYUBJ010000011.1:0-9184 GCA_043740915.1 Verrucomicrobiota bacterium | reverse complement strand
CCATCGAGATCGCCGCCGTGGTCGTCTGGCGCGTGCAGGAAACGGCCCAGGCCACGTTTGACGTGGACAGTTTCGAGAATTTCGTGAAAGTGCAAAGCGAATCCGCCGTGCGCCACCTCGCCAATTCCTACGCCTACGATCATGGCGAAGAGAACGAGATCACGCTGCGCAGCGGCATGGACGAGGTTTCCGCCGCGTTGCGCCAGGAACTGCAAGACCGCCTCGCGAAGGCAGGCGTCGAGGTCGAGGAGGCGCGCATCACGCACCTGGCCTACGCGCCCGAAATCGCCCAGACGATGCTCCGCCGCCAGCAGGCCGAGGCGGTCATCGCCGCGCGCAAAATGATTGTCCACGGCGCGGTGAGCATGGTGGACATGGCCCTGCGCGAACTCGCGGAGAAAAATGTGGTCACGCTGGATGACGAACGCAAAGCCGCAATGGTCAGTAATCTCCTCGTGGTCCTGTGCGGCGAATCCGAAGCGCAGCCCGTCCTCAACACCGGCACGCTTTACAACTAGGCGCTGATCGTGGAAGAACGAAAAGCGTTTCTGCTGCGGATCGACCACAAACTCTGGAACGAGCTGGAGGCCTGGGCCGCCGATGACTTGCGCAGCGTCAACGGGCAGGTGGAATACCTGCTCCGGCAGGCCGTGCTGAAACGCAAACGCTCCGCCGAGGCCACCCTTGCGGATTCCGCCCGTTCAAAGAAATGAACCGCCTTACCCCAGCGCCACCCGCCACACTTGCTGTGGTTGGTCGAAGCCGCGGAACGCGACTTCCGACATTTCCGCCACCCGGCCGCGCTCGGCCAAAAACTTCGCCGTCTCCGGCCGGCGATACAATTCGCCGGACATCATCAAATCACCACCCTGGCCCTTGTCCACCAGTCGCGCCGCGAAATTGATGGTCGTGCCGAAATAGTCGAGTTTCTCGTTTGCGTTCACCGCGAGGCACGGGCCCAGATGCAGGCCGGCTTTTAAAGTCAACGGCACGTCGTTGTTCGGGCCAAGTCTCGCCTGGGCCAGCTGTTGCTGCATCTGTTCCACTGCCTGCAACGCGTCGTCCACCTGGCTGAACACCGCCATGACCGCGTCGCCAATGGTTTTAACCACGGCGCCGTGATGCCGGCCGATGGCTTCGCAGAGAATGCGAAAATGGTCGCGCACCAGCGCGTAGGCGGGCGCGTCCCCGATGCCGTTGTACATCGAAGTTGAACCGCGCAGATCGGTGAACAGCACCACCTGGCTGCCCACGGTGATCTGCTCGTTGGGCGAAATCACCTCGCGTGCGAACAAATCACGGAACTCCTGCCAGTTCGTGACCTGGGCGGCCGTCAAAATATCCGGATTCCATTCGGCTCGCTCCAAGACCACCTGCACCGGAAACTCGTTGGGATTGCGTACCGTCACCGGTCCGCTCATCCGGCCCTCGGGCGCGGCCACGCCGTCAAATTGCTCACCACCGCAGACCAATTCTGTCTCGAAAACCTCCGTCGGGGCGTCGGTGAACAGGAGCGTTGCCGGCTGTTTGACTTGAGGGGAGCGGAGTCGATGGGCGCCGTGCAGTGCGGGCAGTTTCCACACGCGTATTTCCCCGGGTTGCAAAAACAATTGGCTCGTGATGTGCGGTTTCGCGCCCGGTCCGGCCAGGCAAAACGTTTGGGCGTCGCACGACCGCACCGCATGATGCACCGCAAACTTCAGCTCCACCGATTTGTCGAACTCCGCGTCAAATTTGATCTGGCACGCCTCGCAGTGCATTTGCTTGTGGCCGACCGACGCAAGCGAAGTCGTCAACGGGGCGCGGGTCGAGCGGCAATTCGGGCACAGCACCTCCCAACTCAAATCGAGCAGGCCGCCGCGCGTCGCGTGCAGAAACAGCCGGAGCACGTCCCAACGGTCCTGCCGCCACTCCCGCGCCACCGCAAAGGGGCGCAGCCGGCAGATTTCCACGTCGGCGGATTCGCGCAACAGTTCCGCCAGCGACCGCACCAATTCCTCCGGCTGGCGGCTCGCCCGCAGCTTTTGCAGGCCCACGCCGAAAGCGGATTCCGCCACCGGCTGCTTCGCCAGCTTGGGTAACACGATCGCCTGCTGTCCGCGCAAATGTTCCCCGACGTGGGCGATGATTTGGGCCATGTCGCGCACGCCCTTGGGGCCGAGGATTCCGCAGGCGAGCCAACTTCCCAGCAGGTTCCTCGGCTTCAGTTCCGAGTAGGCGCGAACACGTGTCGTCCCCTGCTCCGCCGGCAAAAAATCCAGGCCCAGCCGGGCCTCGCACAACGGCCCCTGATCGAAGCGGCGGTGCACGCTGTAGAATTCTCCCTCCACCCATTCGAAGGGCATTTCAAGCCAGCGTATTTCCTGCCCGAGCAACCGCGCCCGCGCGCGCACCTCCGTGCCGCCCTCCGGCAATGGTTTGATTTCATACGTCACCGGCGGCAGGCCGAGTGAGCGGTTCAGCCAATCGGTCTTGCTCAGGATGGGCCACACGTCCGCACGCGGGACCGGCAGGTCAAAGGTGTGTTCGGTATGGACAGTCTCGGGCACAGCCAGAGCATTGAGCATGCGCGCCGGAAATTCAAGCGGACCCTGCGCGGAAAAATGCAATTGGAAAAACTTTTCAACCACGGATCCCGCGCGGGCGGGACGGATGGACGGGCCTGCGTCCGAGCGGAAATCGGCTCATCCAAGAGTTAAAGCACGAATCCCGGCTGTTCGGACTATTTATCCGTGTCCATCCGTCCCGCCCGCGCGGGATCCGTGGGGGTGATTTCTCCTCGACTGCACGGTTTCGGCTTAGCTGAACAGTTGTAGCAGAGGCTTGCCGTCCTCCAGCAGATTGTAGGGACGGCCCTGGGGATCGGTGGCTTCGAGGTTCTCAATGCCCATCGCATGATAAACGGTCCGCGTAATGTCCTCGGGGCCCACCGGATATTCCGCCGGATATTCCGCATGCGCATCCGTCTTGCCGTACGTCTGACCACCGCGAATGCCACCTCCGGCCAGCAGCACGCTCATGCACGAGGTCCAGTGATCACGCCCCGCACCCGTCGTCCCGCCGGACCGCGGGTCGCCAACCCTCGGTTTGCGGCCCATCTCACTGGTCACCATCACGAGCGTTTCCTGCAACAGGCCGCGCTGCGCCAGGTCCTCCAGTAAAGCGGAGATTCCCAGGTCGAACTCGGGCAACAGGTAATCCTTTAAACAATTGAAATTATTGCCGTGCGTGTCCCAGCCGCCGCCGCTTTTGCAACGTTCGGCCAGCGCTTCGTCCCCCATCCAAAAGACCGTCACAAAGGGCACGCCCGCCTCCACCAAACGGCGCGCCATCAAAAGGCTCGTGCCGTTGATGGTTTTGCCATAACGCTCCCGTACCGCCAGCGGCTCGGACGCGATGTCGAACGCGCCCGCGGTTCCGCTCGACGACAGCAACGCAAACGCCTTCTCCTGTTGGCGCACATAATTGAGCACGGCCGCCTCGTGGTCCAGGTCGTGCCGCGCCGCATTCAACGCATTGAGCAACTCACGCCGCCCGTCCATGCGACCGCGACTCACCCCCGCTTCCATGGTCAAGGTGGGGGCGCTGAAGTTGAGCGGTTCCTCAAAACGGCCGTTCAGAAAGAAGGGATCGTACTCCATCCCGAGGCGACCCGCGAACTGCCCCGGCCGGGTGTAGGGTGCTTTGTCCGGCTTGTGCGGGAGCGTGATGACCGGCGGCAGTTTCGGGTGCGGCGGCCGACGCGAACCCACCACGCAACCCATGTGCGGCCAGTCCGTCGGCAGCGGGCGCCGGTCATTGCCCTGCTGACGAAAGGTTTGGTCCGGTGCGTGGCCCGTCAAGTTGTAGTAGTAACCCGCGTGATGGTCGCCGGTGGCGCGGCCAAAATCGGTGACTCCATGCACGAGCGCGAAGTGATGCGCCTGCTTCGCCAGGAGCGGCAGATGTTCGCACAATTGAATCTCCGAGGCAGAGGTGCGCAGGGGCCGGAATTCGCCGCGGTACTCGAGCGGGGCTTCCGGTTTCAAATCCCACATATCGATGTGCGACGCGCCCCCGCAGAGGAAAAAAAGAATCGTGGACTTCGCCGGCCGACGGCGCGGACTAATGGCCGCAGGGGCAGCGGCACCCAAAGCCGGCCGGCCGAAGCTCAACCCGGCCAACCCCACCGTGGAAGCCACGAGGAAGTCGCGCCGGTTCAGCGGTAGGGGAAACAGGGGCGTCGCCATGATTTAGCTCCGAGACATTCGCACATCACGCTGTGCAGTTCAGGGAGAATTGCTGCTCGCCAAGGGTCATGGAGCTAAATTGCTTCCCAGAGTATTTGTCGTCAAGACGCAACGCGCCTCCCAAATCAGCGCGGAAGAAATATTACGGGTGGAAGCCACCGCGCGGAGCCGAGCGATCCGGGATTTTGGATTCCCTATAGGTTGTCGATTGGCACCAGATCTGCCCATCCCAATTTGCGGGCCTGGCTCGGGGGTTGCCACTTCTTACGCGCTGATTCAGGCGCCTGCCGGCGGTCTGCGGCGGTGATGAAAGGTGGGCGAGGAGGTGGGAATCGAGTTGGACACCCGATCGGAACATTGGGTTTGTTTGAATTGTTCCACCCCGCCTCCCTCACCCCAACCCCTCCCCAGGGAGCTTACCATTGCGCACATCTTTATTTTCGTTTGTTGATTTGACACAGCCGCCACAGCGCGGTGAGTTCGTTGAGCCGATGCAGGCCGCGCCAGAGCGTGATCGATCCGGGCTCGCCATCGCCTTTGCGCGCCAAGAATCCGCCCAGTTGCGCACTCCACCGCACCGCCTGCCGCACGCTGGGGGATCACCCGCAAGGTCGGTTGTTTCCGGCACAAAGAACGCGTTCCCCTCCCCTGCCCCCCGCCGGGCAGAGCATTACCCACAACTTTTGGACATTCGTTGGCCGCGTGCTCCACTGCGCCCCGGCCCGCGCCAGTCCGGGCCAAAACAATGTCGAGGGCAATTGTCTTCCTAGCCCGCAACCCGCCTCCGCCCGCCAACCGGGCCGCCGATGTCTTGGATAACTTTGTGTTGCGGATGCAACATAAAGTTGTCCAAGCTCATTTGCAGAACGTTGAATTCTGCGGTGGCAAAACCGGGATCGACCGGTAATGGATCTGAACCGCTCTGGGGTTCTTGCGATTGGAAATCGAGCGGCGCCGGCTCGTCCATCAAAGCAGCCTGCGTCCGCATCGGCGCAATGCCTTCAGCAGCCGTAGGGGCAAAGGAGACACACCACCTGAGAACAACTGTTTGCAGAATTTAGTTACGCCCGCTCCACCACCGGCAGCTTGTGCTTCTCCCTGAATCCCCCCATTCGAAAATCAAAACTTGCCGCAGGATGCAAAGTCTTGTGGACTGGGGCCTCAGAATATGAACTGGATTTTTAGGTTTTCCACCCCTACCGCGGCGCTCTGGTTGCCGATCTTGACTGCCATTTCCATGAATGTTTCCGCCGCTGATTACTCCATTGCCACGCAAAAGTTTGATGACGCGGTGCGGGCGGAGATGAAGGCGTGGGGGATCACCGGCGTGGCGGTAGCCCTCGTGGATGATCAGCGGGTGATCCATGTGGCAGGTTACGGAGTCGCGGCTACGAATAGTGTTTTCCGCTGCGGTTCCATCTCGAAACTTTTCAACGCCATCGCCATCATGCAAGTGGTGGAGCAAGGCAAACTCGACGATCCCGCCGCGCTCTGGGACCGCCTGCTGCCGGTGCTCGGCCATGACCGATTTGCGATGGGCGCGCTCGACGAAGCCGCGCACGACTTGTGGGGCAAACAACGCGGGCAACCCGTCTGGAAACTCTGGGGTCTCGAGCAGCGCGGCACGCCGTACAGCGATTACACCATCGGCATTGATAAGATCGAGACGATGGTGCTGAAGCTGCGCGAATTTGACGGCTGGCCGATTTACAAAATCAAACTCGGCACGCCGGATGATCTCGCCATCGTGCGCGAACTCCGCCGCCACACCGGCGCCATTTTCCGCGTCGATGCGAATTGTGCGTGGTCGGTCGAGCAGACGCTCGCACTCGCGCCGGAGTTGAGGAAGCTGGGCGTGGAATTCATCGAACAACCGCTGCCGGCCGGGGAATGGGCGGGCATGAAAAAACTTTTCGCCGCCTCCGCGCTGCCCATCATCGCGGATGAAAGTTGTCTCGTGCCTGCGGACGTGGACCGGTGCGCCGGCTATTTCCACGGCATCAACGTGAAGCTCACCAAGGCCGGCGGCCTGACGCCCGCGCGCTGGATGCTCCAGCACGCCCGCGAACTTGGCCTGCAAACCATGGTTGGCTGCATGTGCGAGTCGAGCGTCGGCATCTCCGCCATCGCGCAACTGCTCCCGCTGCTCGATTACGTGGACATGGATGGCGCGGTGCTCCTCGCCCGCGACATTGCGACCGGGGTGCGGGTGGAGCAGGGCCGTGCGATCCTCCCCGCGGAGAACGGCAACGGCGTGCAATTGTTGCCGGGCGTCGCATGAAGACTTTCCATCCGCCATCCGACAACTGACAACGGCCCGCAATTGGTTAACCTCGCGCCGATGAAGCGAATGAAGCAACCTGTCGCCCTCACCATCGCCGGCTCGGACAGCGGCGGCGGCGCGGGCATCCAGGCGGATTTGAAAACCTTCGCCGCGCTGGCTGTGCATGGCGCGAGCGCGATCACCGCCTTGACAGCGCAAAATCCGAACGGCATCCGCGGCCGGCAACCGGCCGATCCCAGAATTGTCCGCCAGCAAATCGAAGCCGTCTTTGCGGAACTGCACCCGGCGGCCGTCAAGACTGGTATGCTGTGCTCCGCCGAAATCATCCGCGTGGTGGTGAAGTTTTTCCAAAGCGGCAACCACCCACCGTTGATCGTCGATCCGGTGATGGTGGCGACGAGCGGTGCCCGACTGCTGGCACCGTCAGGAATCAAAGTCCTCCTGCGAGATCTGCTCCCTTTGGCCGCATTGGTCACACCCAACCTGGATGAAGCCGGCATCCTTGTCGGTAAACGCTTGGACACGGTCGAGGATTTGCGCGGCGCCGCGCGGAAAATCAAAGCACGGTTCGGTTGCGCCGCGCTCGTCAAAGGTGGGCACTTGCCGGGAATGCGTGAGGCCGTGGATATTTTCTACGACGGCCAGACCGAGTTGCTGCTCACCGCGCCGTTCATCCGCGGGGTGAAGCCTCACGGCTCCGGCTGCACTTATTCCGCCGCGATTGCCGGCTATTTGGCGCTCGGCTGCGACCTGCCTTACGCGGTGCAACTGGCCAAGAACTTCATCACCCAGGCAATTGCGCAACACAGCGTCGCCGCCAAATATACCGTGCTCAACAGCTTCTGGGAAACCTGACCGCCGGATTCGCACGTTCGCCGGTTGAGTTACCGGTAACTGCATCCACCAGTTTCATCTCGCTAAAACGGGCAACTCTGCGAATATTTTCGCTGATGATGAATCGTTTATGGAGTTGGCCTTTCGCAGGAGTTTTCTCGCTTTTCCTTGTGGAACCAACCGGAGCGCAAACGAATCTCCCCTCCACACGTTTTCATTTCCGCGAGCCGCGGGCCACCAGTTATCGGGTCGAATTACCACTGCGGGTGGGCGCGCCCTCCGTGGCACAAAATAGCTGGCTTAAAGCTTGGCCGGAGGAGGGTTCGACGAATCACATCGAATTGGGCAGCCGCATCGTGCTGCAGCTGGAGTCACCGGACGATTTGCCGCGATTATTGAAAGACCGTCCACTCCAGGTGGCTCGCCGCCTTGGCGCAGGAACGTTCATTCTGCAAGCACCCGAGGTCTGGACCGCCCTCCGCGAGGCGGAGCAATTGGCGGTTTTACCTGGCGTGCGAGCCAGTTGCCCCGTCATGCGGCGGCAGCTTGCGCTGAATGGTCCTTACGCCGCCAAACCGAACGATCCCTATTTCCGGTATCAATGGAATTTGGAAAACCGGGCCGCGGACGGCTCGCCTACGGGCGTGGACATGAATGTCCGGGCCGCATGGCCGGTGACCCGCGGCGAGGGAATTATGATTGCGGTGGCCGATGACGGCGTGGAACTGTCGCACCCGGAGCTGGTCGGCCGCACCGCGCACACGAACCATTTCAATTTTTACCTGGGGACGACCAATGGTAATCATACCGTGAACTATTTGTATCACGGCACGGCCGTCGCCGGCCTGGCGGCGGCGGAAGGTGACAATAACCGCGGCATGTCGGGCGTGGCTCCCCAGGCGCAACTGGCCAGTTGGGTGATCTTATCACCCTTCGCCAGTGACGAGCAGTTGATGGACATGTTCCAATTCCATTCCAACGTGGTGAGCATTCAAAACCACAGTTGGACCCGACCGGTCGGTGTGGCCCAGGGCGGGCCATCGCTGCTCGAAGGCTTGGGCATTGCCAATGCCATCAGCCTCGGGCGTGACGGTCGCGGCGTCATCATGGTTCGCGCCGGCGGCAATGATCGCACCTTGGGAAAAAGCTCCAATGATGACGGTTATGCCGCCGATCCCCGCGTGATTGCGGTGGGCGCGGTGCGCATCGGCGGGCGGGTCGCCAGCTACAGCAGTCCAGGCGCGAATCTCCTGGTGACGGCACCCAGTGGTGACGCGAGCGCCGGCACGCCCAATTTATTCACCACCGACCCTCAAGGGTCTTTTGGAAAAAATCAAATCTCCTTCACCAATGATCTTGCCGATTACCTCTTCGACAGCCTCGGCTTCAGCGGCACTTCCGGAGCGGCACCGCAAATCGCCGGGCTGGCCGCGTTGATCCTGGGCGCGAACCCGACCCTGACATACCGTGACGTCCAGCAGATCATGATTCTTTCGGCGCGCCATTTTGATTTGGCCGATCCCGACCTGACCACCAACGGCGCGGGATTCCGAATCAGCCACAACGCGGGTTTTGGCGTGCCGGATGCCGGTGCGGCGGTGAAGCTGGCGCGCCGATGGATCAACCGCCCCGCATTGACCAAAATTACCTTGACCGACACCACCGCACGGCCCATCCCGGAACCGGGCTTTTTGGTCGCGGTCACGGGTGCCGATCTTCCGGCCCAGTTGCTGGCCATTCCGGCGCTCGAACCGGCGGAGGGATTGCACCCCGACTCACCGCCGGGAGAACAGATGCGCACCGACGCCCCGACGGCTTCGCTGCCGCTGGTCTATGT
>JAYUBJ010000010.1:0-2818 GCA_043740915.1 Verrucomicrobiota bacterium | reverse complement strand
AGCGCAACCTGAAGGTTGCGGCTACAGTTGCCTTCAAACCAAATCACCGTCGCTGCGCTGCTCGAAGGCGGCTTCGAAGAGGGCGATGAAATCCTTCTTGGCGATCGTGCGCGGATTGAAGTTGGCCGTCCATTGCCGACTGGCCTCTTCGGCGAGCAACTTGATTTTGACCGGCTTCACGCCGCAGTCCTTCAGCGACCGCGGGATGCCGGCGAGGTTGAGCAGGGATTCCAACCGCGCGATCAGTGCCTCCAACGCGGAGTTCAGGCCGTCGCTCACCCGGGCAAGCTCGAGCGCGGAGGCAAGCTCGGCGTACGCTTGCAAGGCCACGGGATCCTGTGCGTTAAAGCGCACCACCAGCGGCAGCATGATGCCGACGGCCTGGCCGTGGACGATATTGTAATGCGCAGTGAGCGGATTGGCCGCCGCGTGCGCCGCGCCCAGCATCGAGTTCTCGATGGCCGTGCCGGCGAAGGCCGCGCCCAGCAGCATGCGTCCCCGGGCCTCGAGATCCTTCGGGCTTTTCAGCACGCGCGGAAAATTGGTGACACACAGCTTGAAAGCCTCATGCGAATACATCAGCGAAAGTGGATTGCGTTTCTTGGTCACCGCCGTCTCGACCGCGTGCGTGATGGCGTCAATGCCCGTGCAGGCGGTCACGCGCTTGGGCATCGAGACAGTCAGCGCGGGATCAAGGACGGAGATTACGGCCGCGGCCTTCGGATCGCCACAGGCCATCTTCTGATGCGTGTGTTCGTCGGCGATGAGCGCGTAGGATTGGCACTCGCTGCCCGTGCCGGCCGTGGTCGGAATGGCGATGAGCGGCAACATGGGCTTCGTCGCCTTGCCGTGGCCCCAGTAATCCTGCATCCGCCCGCCATTGGTGAGAATGAAATTTGCGCCCTTGGCCGTGTCCATCGAACTGCCACCCCCCAGGCCAATGATGGTATCCACTCCGGCGTGTTTCGCAGCAGTGGCACAATGATCCACACACCGCGTCGTGGGATTTTCCAGCGCCTTGCCGAACACCGTGACCGAGAGGCCGGCGACTTCGAGGAGGCTGCGCACGTGGCCCGCATGGCCGGCCGCAACCAGGCCGTGGTCGGTGACGAGCAGCACCTTGCGCGCGCCCAGTTCCCGGGCGAGTTCACCGACGCGCTCGACGCTGTTTGTGCCAAAGACCAATCGCGTGCGCGGTTGGTGGTCGAAACTTGGCGGAGTTGTCGGTTGCTGGCGGTTCCCGCTGTGTGGCATGGCCATTTCTGACGCCACCTTACCGGGATTCATTCACCCCATGCAAGCAACACCGATTCCCGCTGGCCATTTGAATACGCGATGGCGCGCCACGGAAGTAGCGGTGGGCGTCCCCGCCTGCCGTAGAGCCGATGCGTCCCGCCCGGCAGACCAAACCTGCGAACGAAGCATTGCCCTTGGAGATTTCCCGGACCGCGGTTTGTCCCAAACCGCAGCGCGTCGCCTCCAAATTCGCGTGGAGACTTGCCCGCACTGCTTCGGTTCCTCCACGCGCTGCGAGTTGGGACAACTCTCGGTCCGGTTCAGCCCATCCTTCATGATATTTCACCCGGCATGGATTCTCCCGGACTCCCTTGCCAGATATTGAGAGGCGTCCGATCTCGTCCGGAATTGGGATCTGCATGCACCGCTATTCTTGAGAATTCGAACGGTGACTTCGCGTTCGTTCACTTTTCCGCCGGGCGGGACGCCACGGCTCTACGGCAGGCGGGGACGCCCACCGCTACCCGTTTCCAAACCAGCCAACCCGCCCCGCCAAAAAAAATTGTTTGACAGATTTCGTCAACTGTCATAGTGTCCTATGTCAGTCACTTTACTTTGTCATGGTCTTTCAGATTGATTTCAAAGCGGGCAAGCCGGTCTACCTCCAATTGGTCGATCAAATCCGGTACGCCGCCGCGTCCGGCGGGTTGCGGCCTGGCGAGCCGTTGCCGTCCATCCGTCCGCTCGCCGAGGAGTTGCGCGTCAATCGCAACACCGTCGCCAAGGCCTACACCGAATTAGAAAGCCAGGGGGTCATCGAGACGATCGCCGGCAAGGGTTGTTTCCTGAAGGAGAACCACACGCCGTTCACCAAACAAGTCCGGCAACGCCTCCTTGTGAAAGAAGTGGACGAGGCCGTCGTCGCCGCCCACCACCTCCAGGTGGATCGCGAGGTCTTCCTGGCGTTGGTGCAGGAACGGCTGGATCATTTCGAGCGCAAATTGGCGGACAAGGAAAAGAATGAGGTGAAATCATGAACGAAACTTCCGTCATCGAAATCAAGGACCTCACCCGTCGCTATGGCAAACTCGACGCCGTGAATGGCCTCAGCCTTGCCGTGCGTCCGGGCCGCTGCTACGGCTTTTTCGGTCGCAACGGCGCGGGCAAGACCACCACGATCAAATGCCTGCTGAACCTGCTGCGCCCGACGAGCGGCAGCGTGCGCGTGTTTGGTCTCGATCCGCAAAAGGACGAGGTCGCCGTCAAATCCCGCATCGCGTACGTGCCCGACGCGGTGGCGTTTTATCCGTGGATGACCGTGCGCGACACGCTCAATTACCTCGCCTCGTTCCGCACCCATTGGAATCGTGACATCGAAGCTGATCTTTTGCGTCGCTTTGGATTGAACGAAACACAGAAGTCCGGCTCGCTTTCCAAGGGTCAGAAAACCCAACTCGCGCTCATCAGCGCCATCGCCCCCGAGCCGGAACTGTTGTTGCTCGATGAACCGACCTCCGGCCTCGATCCCATTGTGCGGCGCGAATTCATCCAGACGGTCATCGGCGCGTATCAATCCGGCGAT
>JAYUBJ010000009.1:0-9223 GCA_043740915.1 Verrucomicrobiota bacterium | reverse complement strand
CTCCGTCGGCCGGTTGGTCGCCGGCGAATTGGGCTTCCGCTTTTTGGACACGGACGAACTGATCGAGGGGCGCGCCGGCCAGCGCATCAGCGAGATTTTTGCGCAGGAGGGCGAGGCGGCGTTCCGGGAGCGGGAAATCCGCCTGGTCGCCGAATTGGCCAAAGAGGATCGGGCCGTGATCTCCACCGGCGGCGGTCTGGTGGTCGATCCCCTCAATCTGGCCAGTCTGAAAACGCACGCCCTCGTTGTTTGTCTCTGGGCCTCGCCGGGAACGGTCTGGCAGCGCACGCGCCATCAGTCGCACCGCCCGCTGCTGCACGGGGAAGACCCGCTGACGAAAATCCGGCTACTGCTCGCCGAACGTGAGCCGTCGTACCGCCAGGCTGACGTGTTGGTGAACACCGACATGCGCTCGGTGAAGGAAGTTGCCCAACAAGTGCTGCACCAATTCCAGCGCGCGCGCAGCGATCCGCCGCAATCGTGAAGCCAGCCATCCTGCAGCGCGCCCGCGAGTTGGGCTTTGACGATGGCCGCGTCACCACGGCAAGTGCGCCCGCGACCGCCGGGCAGTTCGAGCGCTGGCTGGCCGCGCAGCATCACGGCGAGATGGCTTACTTGCAACGCAACGCCCACAAACGGGTCGATCCCCGGCAGGTGTTGGCGGACGCGCGCAGCATCATCACGCTCGTCGCCAGCTACGCCGGCCAACGCGGCGAGCCGGGTGAGGTAACGAATGGCTCATCCACCGGGATCGTCGCCCGCTATGCCCGCTTCACCGATTACCACGACGTGCTGGGCGGGCGATTGAAAGCGCTCACGGAGTTTGTGAATCAACTCGGCGGCACGGGAACGCATTCATTGTGGTATGTGGACACCGGTCCATTTCTGGAGCGCGATCTCGCGCAACGATCCGGTCTGGGCTTCATTGGCAAGCACACCAACCTCATCAGCCGCCGGTTGGGCAACTGGATTTTTCTCGCGGAAATCATCACCACGCTCGGACTCGAACCCGATGCGCCGGAGAAAAATCGCTGCGGCTCCTGTGCGCGCTGCCTCGCCGCCTGCCCGACCCAGGCGATCACCGCGCCCTTTCAACTCGACGCCCGCCGCTGCATTTCCTATCTGACCATCGAATTGAAGGGGGCCATTCCCGTGGAATTTCGCGCGGCCATCGGCAACCGGATATACGGCTGCGATGATTGTCTGGCGGTTTGTCCGTGGAACCGTTTTGCGCAGGAAGGCCGGTTGATGAAGGAGCATGCGCGTCCGGATTTGGCCGCGCCGGATTTGATTGAATTGCTTTCACTCGACGCGGCCGGCTTCCGGCGACGCTTCGCCGGCACGCCGATGCTGCGGGCGAAACGTCGCGGGCTGCTCCGCAACGTCTGCATCGCACTTGGCAACACCGGTGATGCGCGCGCGCTACCCGCATTGCACCGTGCGGCTGGCGAGGAGGAACCGTTGATCGCCGAGCACGCGCAATGGGCCATCCGGCGGATTGAAACCCCGAGTTGACTCACACCCAAGAGGTGCCGAACGCACGGGGCCTTCAGGCCTTCCGCCTCGGGCACGATCCGACAGGGCACGATCCGAGCTTGAAGCATTGGGGGTAGGATGTTAATTTCCCCCCATGAAGAACGGCTCGCATCCGGCTTCCTCCTCCGCGCGCGTGGAGTTGGGCAGATACATTGTGGCTGATCCGCAGATTTGCCACGGCAAGCCCACGTTCAAGGGTACGCGCATCATGGTCTGGCAGGTGCTCGAAGACGTGGCGGACGGACGGTCGTGGGACTTCATCTGTAACAAGCGCTGGGGTGGACGCATCCCGCTCGCCGCCGTGGCCGAAGCGGTGCGACTCGCGCAGCACTCCTTCTTGGACGAGCACGGACGTCTGCATTCCCACCACGCATCCAAGTCTCCCGCACTCGCGGCGGCGTGAACCTGCTCGACGAGAATTTTCCCGAAGATCAGCACTCGCTCTTGCGGAAGTGGGGCATGGCCTGTCGGCAGATTGGCCGCGACCTCGTTCACTTTGGCGCGCAAGACGCTGAAATCATCCCGGCTCTCCACCGGCTTCGGCGCGTGACGTTTTTCACGCTGGACGAAGATTTCCGCAAACGACATCTCTGTCATCCCGCCTACTGTCTGGTGTTTCTGGACGTGTGCGCCGATGACGCCGCTGAATTCGCCCGGCGTTTCGCCCGGCATCCCCGCTTCGACACGATTGCCAAACGCATGGGTGTCGTCGCCCGTGTGCATTCCGGAGGGATTGAGTTCTGGCGGCAAGGTGAAAGGCAGACCCGCCACGCCGAGTGGAAGGTGTGAAGCTTCGGGAAACTGTTGTTGCTGCTGCTGCCCGTGCGGGTAGGCAACATCCGCACGGTTGAACTCACGAAGTTGCTCAAGCAGCACCTGCCGGCGATCTTTGCCGCGCTGGACCAGAATTCCCTCGTCGAGCTCGACCTCCAGGCCGTCAAGGTGATCGGCTGAACGCAACGCTTCCCCCCTGTGCATGTCGACGGTCGGCGATGCCATAAGCGGGGCAAGCCTCATGACGTCCCTGAAGGAGAACCGTTGATCGCCGAGCACGCGCGGTGGGCCATCGAGCGGATTGAAGGCCGAACTTCGAAGGTGACTCGGCGAACATTGTGCGAATGCCTCGTGGTGGGGTGAGATTCCGTCGAACCCTATCTCGAGCGCAGCGAGGCGAGCAGAGCGAGCTTCTCCTGCCTCCTTCCTTCATCCATACCCACCTGAAAGATGCTCGCTGCGCTCGCGCCTCCTGCGTCGGCAGTCAGGGCTCGACGGAGTCTCACCCCACCAGATGATCACTCGTTCTCCGGCGCGTTCTTTAATTCTGAGGGATCCCATGTGCTGGTGCGATCCTTCATTTTCTCGCGGATGGCTTTGACCTGTTGGGGTTTCACGCCCGTAGCACTGTTCCCCCATTCCTTGTTCATTCGGACGAAAGTCAGCACGGCGGCGATGTCCTCATCTTTGAGCACATCTTTCCATGGCGGCATGGCAGCGGTGGCATAGACCTGGCCTTTGACTTCCATTGCGCCTTGCCCGCCATCGAGGACGAGGCGGATGATGCGGCCGGGGCCGGCCGCCAACGCCCACTCCGATCCGGCCAGTGGCGGAAATTGACCGGGCGAACCCAACCCGCTGGCTTGGTGGCACACCGCGCAGGAGCTTGCGTAAACGAGCCTGCCCTTGGCGAAAAATATTTCGTCCTCGGACTTGACCTGCAAATCATTCACGAATTCGATCGAGGGATACGGCTCGTAAACTTGGGCATTGAATCCGCCGGCGTGGCCATCGACATAAAGCTGGCTCCCATAAAATAAAGCCCCGAACAGGACGAAGATCCAGATGGGCGGGCGGGCGGACCCGACCGTCGGCTCGGCTGGCTCGATGCGCGACGCACCGCCGGCGTTTTGCGTCCGTAGAGTATTTTCGGAATCCGTATTCATTTCACAGCCGGCGCGTTGGTGCCGGAGGCTGCGGATGCGTTGGTGGAAACCAACGTCGGGAACAGCAGTTTGGCCATCGGCGCTTCGAGCAGCGAGGTTTCGGTTTGCAAACTGAGCAGGTAAGCCACGAGCGCTTTGGCCTCGTTCTTGGGCGCGACTTCGAGGCCGTTGGCCGGAAAGAATTTCCCGTCGCGCTGAAGCTGGTCGAGCAAATCCTGCGGCTTCGGGTCCTGCCAGTTTTTCTGGCTCGCCACCGACCGTTTTTCAAAGAGGAAGCGATAGGGCGGCATGGTGGATGGCGCGCCGGCGGCGGCCACCGCTTGCGGATCGTAAAGGTGGAGCAAGTGCCAGGCGGTCGCTTCCTCCATGTGGTTGGTCGTGGATTGAAACTTCCAGGCGAGGGCGAAGTTTCGGGGATGGCGCGCGCCGACATCGGCCAGATCGGGGCCGATCCGCTGCGAGCCGATTTGCACCGGATAATCATACAGAAAATCCTGCGCGACGCTCGGCCGTTTGCCCCAGCCACGATCAAGGTCCGGCCCCAGAGGAATGACATTCACGTCCGCTTTCCCGCCGGCCGCTTCGATTTGCTTCTTGATGCCGTCGGCGACCTTTTTGCCCACCCCTTTCAAAATGGGTTTGGGCGCGGTCGCGAGCAATTTTTCGGCATCGTCCCAGCGTCCGCCCTTGATCTCAAAAAGCGCCATGGTCACGGCCTGCCTGGTCTTGCCGGCTTTGGCGAGCGCCTGAATAATTGCGGCAAAGGCCCGGCCGCGCGACTGCGTGTTTTTGGCCACGACCAAAGCGCTTTTGATATCACCGGCGAGGGCATAGCCGGTGGCAATTTCAATCAACGCCGCCACCTTTTCATCGTCGGGCAACGACTTGGCCGCTGACAACGCCTGACTGGCGGCTTTGACGGCGTCGTCCGGCGTCAACGCCGGGAGGATTCCGCCCAGGGCAACCGCCTTCCAGTAACCGGCCAAGTCCGGGCTTTGGGCGATGGCGAGTGCTTGCTGGGTGTCGCCCGCCAGCGCGAAACCTTTGGCACTGCGCGCGAGGGCGTACCAACGCGCGTCGCCCTTGGACTGGTTGGCTTCGGCGAGGTAATTCGTCGCCGCTTTCCGGTAATCCTCGGGCTTCAATCTGGCGGGTTCGTCCTTGGCGACTGGGAGCGGCGCGAGCATCACGTCGAATTCGCTGTCGCTCTGGCGCACCTGCTGGCTGTGGCAATAAACGCAGCCATTGGCGCGATAGACTTCCGCGCCTTGCTGGGCGAGGCCGGGGCGGGCCGAGGGATAGAGTTGTCCGGTCTCCTCAATTTTGACCGGCTCCTGGCTGCCCAGTTGCAATTGCGGGGCGAAGATCAAGCCGCACCACGACGTGGCCAGCGTGAAGAAAACGCCGAGAAAGATGAGCGGACCATGTTTCATCGGTCCACCTCCGCATTTTTGGTTTCGGCGTCCCCGGCGCACCAGGCCGAAAGATTGCCGCAAGCGGCGCAGGCCCGGCGCAGGAGTTGGGCGAGATTGAGGAGCAGCGCCACCTGTCCGGCGACGAGCAAAAAGTTCGCGACGGTGGCGAGTTGCAGGAAGAGCGAAGTGGATTTGGCAACGGCCAGGAAGGATCCGCCGGAGTCCAGCGCCATTCCCTGCCAGATCCCGCCGGCGATCAGGGCAACTGCGTGCAGCGCCACGCCGAGCACCGAAGCGACCAGATGCACCTTGGCCAGAATGGCGGAAGGCCAATCCTGTCCGGCAAGACGCGGGACGATATAATAAATGGCACCGAACATGGTCAGGGCGAAGAATCCGTAAAGCAGCAGGTGGGTCACGCCGCTTTGATAATGGGTGAAGCGCACCAGCGTGTTCAGGGGGCGGACCGAGCCGAGGAGGTCGAGCACGCTGCCGAGGAAATAAAATATCACCCCGGCAACCATGAACGTGAGGGTCCGGTCCCGGTTCAATTGCGACCACGACTTTTCCACCGTGAGGCACAGGTTGGTGACCACCGCCAGCACGGGAATGCTCAACATCAAGGCGGCGCCGGCGCTGACGCTAATGATCCAGGCGGGCAGCGGCGAGCCGGCGGCGATGCCACCCCAGGCGCCGAACAAGGCCAGCGACCAAAAGCCGAGGAGAGCGAGTTGGCGGCTGTGCAGCGGGCGTCCCAGAAGTTTCGGAATGAAATAAATCGCCGTGGCCAATCCGACGGGAGTGAGCCAAAGGGTGTGCAGGTTGTGGGCGTACCAGCCATTGACGACCGTTTGCATGACGCCCCGCACGGGCCGGAACAGGAGCAGATAATTGGCGGTGGAATAAATCCACGGAAACCAGATGAGGCCCGCGAGCAGGTACCATTGGGATACGTACAGCTCGCGTTCGCGCCGGAAGTGAAAAGTGATCAGCGCCCAGACGCCGATGACGGCATAGGAAACAAACAGGATCGGCGCGGCGTAGCGCGGCATTTCCAACAAATCAAAACCGGTGCTGTCGCCCGCCAGAATCCCGAGCACGCCGAGGGTCACCCCGAAGTTCCAGAATTTCGCCGCCAGCACGACCACCAACGGTTGGGGGAGGGGCGTGCGTCCCAGCCGGCAGATGAGCCAGAGGGCGACCCCCAGGCCGGCCTGCGAAGCAAAACCATAAACCAGTGCGTTCAAGGCGGCGGGATGCAATCGTCCGTAGGTGAGGCAGGGGCAATGCGCCAGGAACTCGGGCGAGTGCAGTTGCATGGACGTGAGCAACGCGAGCGAGGTGCCGAGCAGCAGCCAGAGGAGGCTACTGAGGAACAGCAGCAAAAGCGGCAGGCGGCACGAGGCGTCGATCTCAGCCCGCGAAGCCGGGGCCTCCCCGGCGAGGGTGGCGGGCGAGGCTTGCGGCAAAGATGAAGGCGGGGGGGCGCTCATTAAATCGTCAGGCGGACAACCGGCGGCGGTTATTCGAATTCACTCTTTTTCTCCGGCGGCTTGACGTTGGCTTTTTCCATCCGGGCAATCAAATTGGAGCGGGCGGCGGCGGGATTTTTCCATTCCAGCACGGCCAGTTCCATCGCTTGTTTGATGGGCAGGCGCACCACATCTTTGGTCGGGTCCTTCGCCAAAGTGTTCAGGGCCTCCGCATTTTCCGCCTGATGCGTTTTGAAATATTCGCGGCGCTCCTTGGCTTTACCTTGTCCCACCGGGGTCGGTTTGGTGTAGTAGTTCATCATCCAAGCCAGGCCGGCCAGGAGGAGAAACGAGCCGAAGAGGCCGATGAAATAAACGGCGATGGTTTTGCACCGCGGGCTGCAACAGGAAGATTCGTCATTCACGAGGCACCTCCATCAGTTGAAAATGGGAAACGCAAAGGGTCACTTCACCCCTCCCTGGGTTGGGGCGCGGCGGCTGATTGGCTCGACATAAATATCCATCGCCTCGGCGAACCGCGGATCCTTCTGCGGAAAAGGCGGATGGGCAGCAAAGGACTTGAAGAACATCTTGAACAGCACCGTGCCGATCACGGCGAGGCAGGCGAGGTCGAGCCAGCCGACACTGATGCCGTGGGGATAGAGGGTGGGCATGATGTTGAACTGCATGTCGAAATAGTGCATCAGCCAGGCCCAGACGCAGACGGGGAACATGATCTCGAGCTTGAGCTTGAAATCAATGCGCAGGAGCGTCAGGAACGGGGCGAAGAAATGGCCGAAAATGATCAGAAAACCGATATACTTCCAACTGCCCTCTTCGCGCGCAACGAAGAAGAAAGTTTCCTCCGGCATGTTCGCGTTCCAGATGATGAAATATTGGGAGAACGTCACGTAGGAATAAAATACCGTGAAGGCGAAGAGCAACGAACCGATGAAGTAAAACTGTTTTTCCTGCAGCACCTCGCGCAACGGGCCGGAGCGCTTGAAATAGCAGGCCAGCAGATAGACCGTGGCGAGCGCGGTCCAGACGCTGGCGGCAAAGTACTGCACGCCGTACATCGTGGAGAACCATTCGTGCTGCAAGGCTTTCATCCACATGATCGCCGCCAGGGTCAGGGTGACGGCAAAGGCGAAGATGCCCCAGTAGGCCAAGCCGCGCATCTTGAAGGTGCAACTCGCCGCGCCCGTCCGGTCTTGTTCCAGCGACCAGCGGCGCAGGGAGTGCGACAACCAGCCCCAGACCCCAAAACAGAGCGCCGCCACGACGTAAAACATCACCGGTGTGAACAGCGGCAGCTTGGCGCGCAAGGCGTGGTCGGTGTCCGGGTCAATGCTCATCCACGGAAAAATCTCCTTCGCCAAAATCGCGATGGGAATGAACAGCAGCGCCATCCACGGGAACGACAGGCAGGCGAGGTGTTCACAGAGACGGCGGATGGGCACGGACCAACTGGCGTCGAACAAGTGATGCAAGATCACCAGGAAAAGCGCGCCGAGTGGCAGGCTGAGGAAAAACATGTAGGCCGTCAGATACGAAAAGGCAAAACGCTTCAACAACGAAGGTGCCTCGCCGCTGCCGACGTGATGGCCGGCGGGGGCCGCGGCCTCCGCCTGGCTGGCTTTGGCGGCCTCGGGAGCCTTGGTCCCGCCGTGCGGGACCGGTTCGGCGGCGGTCGCGCCGGGCAGCAGGCCAAACAGGACGGCGACGCAGCAAAGTCCGGCCACCCAGCCGGCCAGCGTGCGCCAACCGCTCGGGCGTGGCTGCGTTGAAGAAAGGGAGTGCACAATCATAAATTACTTTTTCAACGACGAACGCAATTCCGCGGGCACATCGTTCAGAGTGGCCACCTTGCTCAATTGCAGCGCGCGCAGATAGGCGATGATCGCCCACCGGTCATTGACGGCGATATTGGCGCCGTAAGCCCCCATCAAATTCTTGCCGCTGGTGAGGATGCTGAAAATCTCGCCGTCGGGCATCTTGACGATACGCGGCTCATGCAGGTTGGCCACCACCGCCATGCCCCATTTCTTGGTGACGCCGTTGCCGTCGGCCTGCGGGCCGTGGCAGGGGAGGCAACTGATTGCGAAGCGCTCCCTGCCGCGGGCCATGAGTTGCGCCGTGACGGGCAGGGGAATGGTGTCCACGAGATTGGTCACGCCGGTGAGGTGCCCGGTGTTGACCGGAATGTCTTCGTACGGCGTTCCGCGCGCGATGGTGCCGGGAACCTGTGGTTGCGAACTCTGGCCGTTGGCGAAGAAACTGTTCGGCTCCTGGGGCCGCAGCTTGGGTTGGCGGTCCATGTCCGGGAACAGTTCGATGGGCGGCCGGCGCGAGAGGCTGCCGCGTTTGCCGGCGATGCCGAGCACGGTCACGACACACAGGCCAAAAATTAGCAGGAAATAGCGCATTATTCCTCCACCACCTCGATGTGCCTGCTGCCGGTCGCTTCCAACAACTTGCGGGTTTCGGTTTCCGAATACTTGGGGTCGCTGCATTCGATGACCAATAAAAATTTGTCGTGACTCGCGCCGGCGGTGAAGCAGCGGTTCTTCAGCAGCGGGTGGTGCAGGCGCGGCAGGCGGTTCAAGAACAACATGCCGAGCAGCGCGCCAAACGAGCCGAAGAGAATCGTCAACTCATACGAAGGCGGGAACGCGGCCATCGGGCTGAACATCGGCTTGCCGCCGACGGGGATCGCATAGTCCACGGCGTTCATCCACCAGATCATCACCATGCCGGTGGTGTAGCCGGTGACGCCGCCGAAAAAGGAGAACCAGCCGACCTTCGAATTTTTCAGGCCCATGGCCTGGTCCATGCCATGCACCGGGAAGGGCGTGAA
>JAYUBJ010000008.1:0-9230 GCA_043740915.1 Verrucomicrobiota bacterium | reverse complement strand
CCACACTTTGTTTGAGCAACTGGCAGTAGAGCTCGAACCCCACCGCGGTGATGTGGCCGCTCTGTTGCGAGCCAAGCAGGTTGCCGGCGCCACGGATTTCGAGGTCGCGCATGGCAATTTTGAATCCGCTGCCGAGCGTCGAGTATTGCTTGATCGCACTCATCCGCTTGCGCACATCGGCCAGCAACCCCGCATGACGCGGCAGCAACAGATACGCGTGGGCCTGGTGCTTGTAGCGGCCCACGCGTCCGCGCAACTGGTAAAGTTCGCTCAACCCAAAACGATCGGCGCGATCAATGATGATGGTGTTCGCGTTTGGAATATCCAGGCCGCTCTCAATGATGCTCGTCGAAAGCAGCACATCCGCTTCGCCGTTCACGAACTTCGTCATCACTTCCTCCAGATCATCCGCGTGCATCTGGCCATGGCCAACGACGACGCGCGCGTCCGGCACGAGCAGGGCCAGCTTCTGCTTCATCACGTCAATCGTCAGCACACGGTTGTGCAGGAAATAAACCTGCCCGCCGCGGTTCATTTCACGGCGGATGGCATCGCGGATCAGCCGCTCGTCGTATTGGGTCACGATGGTTTCCACTGGCAGACGGTCGTGCGGCGGCGTCTGGATCGTGCTCATGTCGCGCGCGCCGGTCAGCGCGAGATAGAGCGTGCGCGGGATCGGCGTCGCGCTCAGGGTGAGCACGTCCACCAGTTTACGAAGTTGCTTGAACCGCTCCTTGTGCAACACGCCAAAGCGCTGCTCCTCATCCACGACCACCAACCCGAGATCCTTGAACGCAATGTCCGTCTGCACGAGCCGGTGCGTGCCGATGACGATGTCCACCGCGCCCGCCGCGAGTTCGCCGATGACTTTCTGCTGTTCGCGCCTCGTGCGAAATCGCGAGAGCAACTCGACGCGCACCGGATAATCCGCCATGCGCTCGCGGAACGTATTGAAATGCTGTTGCGCCAGAATCGTCGTGGGCACGAGGATGGCAACCTGCTTGCCGCCCATCACCGCCTTGAACGCCGCGCGGATCGCCACCTCGGTCTTGCCGTAGCCCACGTCGCCGCAAATGAGGCGGTCCATGGGCTTGGGTGCCTCGAGATCACTCTTGGTTTCCGTGATGGCGCGGGCCTGGTCGGGCGTTTCCTCGTAGATGAACGAGCCTTCAAACTCGCGTTGCCACGGCGTGTCCGCGCCGAACGCATGGCCGGCCTGTGCCGCGCGCGCGGCCTGGACGTTGAGCATGTCGGCGGCGAGATCGCGCACGGATTTCTCGGCGTGCGCCTTGGCCTTGGCCCAACGTCCACCGCCGAGCGTGTTGAGCGAAGGCCGCGCCTTGCCCGCGCCCACGTATTTGCTGACGAGATGCGACTCGGTAAGCGGCACGTAAAGTCTCGGCGACGGTTGCCCCGGCTCGTGCGCCGCATATTCGATGACGAGACATTCCTGACCCGCCTCTTCCTGTTGTGGCCGCGGCGTGGAGGCTGGCTCCGCATCACCTTTTCGCGTCGTGGCCGGCAGCACCTTCAACCCGCAATACCGCCCGATGCCGTGCTGCAAGTGGACGACGTAATCGCCTTCCTCCAAATCCGCAAAGTCAATATCCAACGCCGACCGTGCCGCGACGGCGTGGGGCGACTTGAGCCGCCGCGGTCGTTGCACCTTGTAGCGACCGAAGATCTCGGCGTCTGTAACGACCACCAGTTTCGCCTCCTCGCACAAGAACCCACGGGCGAGGGAGCCAATTCGCAACGTAGGACGGGCTTCCAGCCTGTCTCTTTTTGCATGAACCGGGGGAGACAGGCTGGAAGCCCGTCCCACGTTTCCAAATCCATGCTCCGCCCAAATTTCCTCGAACCGTTGCCGTTCACCCTCGGTATTGCAGAAAACATGCACGGCAAAGCCCTGCCGCAACCAACGGTGCAGTTGCGCAAAGAACTCCCGCCGCTGCGCCTCGGCAATCTGCGGCTCCAACGCGCGCTCGCCGAGCGGACGCACCGCATCGAGTGAACTGAAAATGGGATCGCCGATCTCCGGATCGGCCTGTTGGAGTTCAAGCTTCAGCTCGTTCCCCGAACCAGCTAAAGCTTGAACTCCAACCTCGCCATCGCTCACTTTGAACGCCGTCATGCCCCGACGCGCAATGTCGGCGGGCAATTCCTCCCACGCGATAAAAAACGGATCGCCCTCCGGCACCTGCGCCGCATAGGCGTCCGCATGCTCCGCCAGCGACTCAGGTTCGCACAGCAGGAATATGGTTTCGCCCGGCAGATAGTCCAGCAGCGTGCCCAGTCCCAATGTAGCCGCACCCTTCAGATTCCGCTCCGAGGTGCCCATGTCCCCCGCATTCGAATATTCCCGATCACCACGCACGCTCAAACCTGCAGCTACCGCTTCGGCAACGCTCCGCTTCAAAATTCCCAACTCACCCGCCGGCGGCAGCGTCACGGCCACAATCTCGTCGCGGGAGATTTGCGTCAGCGGATCGAAATGACGAAGCGATTCCAACTCATCGCCAAAGAATTCCAACCGCACAGGCCAGGGGCTGATGAGCGGAAACACATCGAGGATCCCGCCGCGAAGCGCAATCTCACCCTTCTGACTCACCTGCGCCTCCGGCTCGTAACCTTGTTCCTCCAGCCACTCGACCAGGTCGAGCGGGTCGAGGCGATCGCCGCGACGCAGCATGCGCGTGCGCGCCGCGATGGCACCCGGCGGGAACGTGCGCTGGGCCAGGGCAACTACGGACGTGACGATTATAGGTGATAGGGAATGGGGGATGGGGGATAGGGAAGACAAGGCGACGAGCGTTTCCAGACGCTCGCTGATGACGTCGGCGTGCGGGAGCTTGGATTCATGAGGGAGGATTTCCCAGGCGGGGAAGAAGAGTGGGGTCTGGCGGATGGGGGATGGCGTCTGGGGTTTGGGGTCTGGGATCTGGGGTGAAGACGTCGGATCTGCCGGACGCAAGCTCTGAAGCCAGGTTTCAATGTCTTGTTGGAAACTTTCCTGCGTCTTCAGCCCGTCGGTGACGACGACAACGGGCCGCCGGGGAAAAAGCCGTTGCAACAGCACGGCGAGAAATGGCTGGGCCGCTGTGCAAATCCCGGCACACGACAATGCGCCGCCCGCCTCCAATCGCCGTCGCAGGCTTTGCGCGGCGGGAGTTTGGGCGGCGGCGGCGAAGGGATCGCCCTTCGCTGGCTGGGATTTTGCGGACGCCAAGTGCGGTGAACCTGCCTCGCGCCATCGCGGTCGTCAAGGGGCAAGCGGTGAACGGCGCGAATGACCACAAGATCCGACCTCGAAGAGGTCAGACCTGAATAGCCGCAGGTGCAACCTGCGGTAACCGGTTTCCGAGAATATTCGGCCCGGCAAAGGCCGCATAATTCTGCCGGCGATTTTCCGTGAGTTGTCGCTCAGAGGACTATTCATGTTGAGTCCCCTTCGGGACTCAGGGTATGGGCTGAAAAGTGCCGCTGAGTTTCAGTTTTTCCCCATTGACGCGCGGCCAAAAGGCTTCAAAGTTTTCGCATGAATTCACCCAACGGATTGTGGAAACACCCGCTCATCTTTTCCGCACTGGCGCTCGGCTTCGTCTTGGCTGATTCACCAATTCAAGCGGCCACCAAACTCATGTTCAAGGGCGTCAAGCGCATCGTTTTCCTCGGCGACAGCATCACGTACTCGGGCCAATACGTGGAATACCTCGAGGCGTACTTCCGCAGCCATGATCCGGGACGCGCGGTGGAGTTCATCAACATTGGGCTGCCGAGCGAGACGGTGAGCGGGTTGTCCGAGGACGGCCACGCGGGCGGGCAATTTCCCCGTCCGGATTTGCATGAGCGTCTGGAGCGCGTGCTGGCGAAGTCCAAGCCCGACCTCGTCGTCGCTTGCTATGGAATGAACTGCGGAATTTATCTGCCGTTCGCCGAGGAGCGGTTTGTGAAATATCGCGACGGCATCCAGCGTCTGCGCCAGCGTTGCGCCAAGGCGGGTGTGAAGGTTCTGCACGTCACGCCGCCAACGTTCGACGAGGTGAAAGGCGGCCATCCGGGGTACGGGAACACGATGGACCGCTACTCGGAATGGCTGCTCGGCCAGCGCAAGGCCGGCTGGGATGTCGTGGATTTGCACGCGCCGATGAACCGTTATCTGGCCGAACAACGCGCCAAGGATCAAAATTATTTCCTCGCCGGCGACGGCGTGCACATCAACGAGACCGGCCACTGGATTATTGCCAAGCAAGTCCTCCTGCATCTGGGCGCGAAGGATCTCGCGAGTGTTGATGGCCCCAAGGCCATGTTGGCCGCGCACCCGAATGGCGACGCCCTGCTCAAACTTATTCAACAGCGTCAGCGGATGCTCAAGGACGCCTGGTTGAATGAATGCAGACACCTGCGTCCGGGCATGGGCAAAGGCCTGCCGCTTCCGGAGGCGCAGGAGCAAGCAGCCGAATTGGAGAAGCAAATTCGCGCCGTGTTATGAAGTCGACGCGAGCACGTGCTTTTCACATTCATTGGAAAGACCTGAAGCCATTGAATTTTAAAAATCTCCTCACCCTCCTTCCCGGTTGCCTGCTCACCGGGACGCTCATCGCCGCCGCGCCGCCGGGTGGTCCGCACGTCGGCAGTCTGCCTGCCGCGAAGATTCTTTTCCTGGGCAACAGCATCACGCTTCATGGCCCGCTGCCCAGCATTGGTTGGTCCGGCAATTGGGGCATGGCCGCGAGTGCCGAGGAAAAAGATTACGTTCACCTTCTGTCGGCTCACCTTGCCGAGGCCAGTGGCAGCAAACCCAGGGTGAAGGTCAAGAATATCGCTGACTTCGAGCGCCAGCACGCCACTTTCGACATCGCGACCGGTCTCAAAGCGGAACTCGATTTCAAAGCCGACCTCGTGATTCTCGCCATCGGCGAAAACGTCCCCGGCCTCGACACCGAAGTAGCCAAGGCAAACTATGCTGTTGCATACGCCAAACTCCTGGCGGAACTCAAGCAGCACGGCGCCCCGGCGATCTTTGTGCGGAGTTGCTTTTGGCCGGACCCGGCCAAGGATGAAATCATGAGGCAGGCCAGCGCCGCTGCCGGAGCCGTTTTCGTGGACATCGCGGCGCTGGGACGGGACGCATCAAACGCCGCGCGTGCGGAGCGCCAGATTGAGCATGCCGGGGTGGCCGGACATCCGGGCGACAAGGGGATGCATGGGATCGCGAATGCAATTTGGTTCGCAATTCAGAAACGCGCCGGACTTTCAGTATCGGACGAATGGCCGGATCAATTCATTGGCTACACGGAGTTGCAGACGAATTTACCGGGAGGCCGTCACGCAAACGTCCGCACGATGCGGGCCGCCGTCGTGCAGGCGGATGGTTCCGGGCGACGCCCCCTCGCCGAAGAACTCGTCCAAGAGCCCGATGCTTGGACCCAGTTCGCCGGCTGGTCACCGGACGGTTCGACCGCGATTATTGGGCGTGGGTGGCAAAGCCCGCAGAATGCGCAATGGGAAGAGGAGAACAAAACGTTTCGCTTCACCCCGGAGGGTTGGTCGTTGGACTCCCACTTCCTCAATCTCGCCACGGGTAAGTCGGAAAACGTCACCGCGGTCGAACGAGTCAGCTTCTATAATGGCGGCCTGTTCTTCTGGCCGAATGATTCGTCAAAGCTCGGCTTCACCGCTTTGATTGACGGCAATTCGCACCCGTTTCGCATGGATCACGACGGCCGGAACAAGACTGATTTGACGAAGGCGTCCAAGGAGTTTTCTTATGGCTTCAGTAGTTCGCGCGATGGCAAACGGATCGTCTATCATAAGAGCTATCAAGTGTTCGTCGCGGACGCCGATGGCGCGAACGCGGTGCAGGTGCAGACCGGCAAGCCGTTTAACTTTGCGCCGACCTGGTCGCCGGATGGGCAATGGGTGCTGTTCGTTTCCGGCGAACACTACGACTGCCATCCGCACATCGTTCGCGCGGACGGGACGGGATTGAAGAAACTTGCCGACCGCGGCGGCTATCGTGGAGTGGTCGAGTTTCTGGATGTTCCCGATTTTCACGGCGGCAGCAGCGACACGCCGGCGTGGTCGGCGGACGGCAAATCGGTTTTTTACACCGCCCTGGTCGGGGCGAGCGTCGAACTATTCCGCATTGCGCTCGACGGCAAGCCCGAGCAACTCACGAAATCTGTTGCGGGCACGCTGCATTATCATCCCCAGCCGTCGCCCGATGGAAAATGGTTGCTCTACGGCTCAAAGCGCGAGGGTGTGCGGCAGTTGTTTGTGATGCGTTTGAGTGATCGCGTGGAGCGTCGCCTGACGGAATTGAAACCCGGCTTCGCGGCGATGTGGCCGCACTGGCAGCCGGTTAGGAAGTCCAACGGAAACAATCTGTGAAAGGATTACAGGCAAAACGTGGCGCCGTTTTAAAACTCGTGGCGTCGGGCGTCCTCGCCTGACGTAGAGGCCGGCATCTTGCCGTCCGGGATAGACGTTCGAATGATCCGAGACTCAGGAAATCTCCAATGACCATGGTGCCTTCGTGCATTTTATCCGCCGGGCGAGACGCGCCGGCTCTACGGCGGGCAAGGACGCCTGCCGCTACCTTTGCTCCTTGCGCCAGCGGAGATTTCGAACGTTCTCGGTGGCATTCGCGAGGAGGTGATTCGTTCCTGAATGTTTCAAGATTTGTTGGGAAAGCACTCGGTCAACTGGTGGCAATTCTCGCCCTCCATTTCGGCGGTCTCAATGCGCACGCCGGGGTCATCGAACTTCGTCCGGCATTGGTCGAAAAGGCCGGCATCGTTGGCGTGGAGTATCGGTCAGGTGCTGCGCTGGTGGGGCGGTCCACGGAGGCTGCCCCCGCAGGTGTGGAATTGCTCCTGCCCGGGGCGGCGCCCATCCCGGTGCAGTTCCGCACGAAGACCAAGCGGAGCAGAGTTCTGGTGCTTGGTCCTGTGCAGATCGGGGCTTTGACCCTCCGCTGGCGCGTCACCCAAAAGAATCCATCGTTGGTGGAACGCACGTTGGAAGTAACGGCGGCGTCCGCACAACGATTCTCGGTTGCCTTTCCTTTAGACTCGGCATTGGACGGCGAGTTCGCCTCGTTTTCCGGACCCGTAACGGCCCGGACACTTTTTGACACCGAGCGTTCCCGACCGAAAATTGAAACCTTTCCGGTGGGCATGCTCCGCAGCTCGGATCGCGTGTTCGGTATCATCGCTGATGCGCCCGGGCTCTGGGAGAATCGGTGTCAGGTGTTGGTGGATCCCCCGGGACATCGAGTCGCGGTGATGACCGGTGATGGTAGTGATCCGCAGCCGATCCTCATCAAATCTCCGGGCGAGGACGCGCGGGATAATTATCAGTATCAAATGGATGGCTGGCAATCTTTGGCGGCCGGCGAAACCCGGAGCTACACCACCTGGGTCTTTGCCAGTCCGGCCCGTTCCCATTATGACGCGCAAGTTGCCGCCCACCTGGCTCTGGCCAATGCGAAGGGTTGGAATGGCTCCGCTTTGGAGGCGATTTTGCGCAACACCTCGCTCTACCTCCTGCGCCGAAATTTGATGCGCGATGAAAATAATCAACTGCGCGATGGACGTTACATTTTCATCTCCGGTCTCAGTTATGGTTGGAAGCAATGGGTGAGCACCGGGATCTACGCCGCGCTGGGCTTGAACGATCCGGAGAAAACCATCGAGTCCTATCGCGCGGTTTTTTGGAACCGCATGGATTACGAGGACAACGCGCAGTATTATTTAATCTGGTCGGTGCTGGCGAAACGCGCCGGAGGCAAGGTGAACGAGTCGCTTGTGCGCAGGGCATATGAGTTCATCCGGCTTCATGAAAAAGACGGATTCTACATTCCACCGCCGCTGCCGGGTTCGGCGAAACCCAAGGGTTGGAAGACTTACATGGATATTTTGGAATACGACGATGACGATGCCCCGGCGAGCAACCAGGGCTTCCACTGCGGCGCTCTGATGGCCGCCAAAGAACTGGGGCTGCCGGTGAGGAACGCGGACATCGAGCGGGCGATGGCCGCTTATCAACGCATGTTCAACGTGCAGCTCGGCTTCATGCCCACCAGCCTCAAGCAACAAGAAATCCTCGGTCAGGATACGCTCTATGGAGCCACGCTCACGTATGCTGTTTTCGGGCGCAAGGTGCTCACGGATGCCCAAGTGCTGACGCATTATCGCACCTCCGAGAAAGTGAAATCTCGCTATGGCTTGCGGGTAATTTCCCAGGCCGACGGATCGTTGCTCCCCGGTCATGAGGGCGCTTACTGCCATGGCGGCTCGTGGTTTTTTTGCGATTCCGGGAACTACCTGCTCGCGGGTGTGCATGGTCTGCCGGCGGCCGAGGTGGATTCCCATTTGATCCAACGGATCAAACTCGAACTCGTGAGCAACCCCGCCTTCAATGAGGACATCAACACGGTCACCGGCAAGCCGCACGGCAATACTCCTTACGCTGACTACGCCGTTTACACGTGGCTGCGAAAAGAGATCCGTCGTCGCCAGGGCCACACCGGTCCGGACGCCGTGGGTGCGGCCATCGATGCGCACCTGGGCGTGGCGCGGAAGCAGGGGCGGCTCCGACTGGAGCCGAAGCAGAGGTAGCGGCGGGCATCCTTGCCTGCCGTAGAGCCGGCGCGTCCCGCCCGGCGGACAAAATGCACGAACGCAACGTGGCCATTGAAGATCACTTGAGTCTCGGCCAATCCTCTCACCCCAGCCCTCTCCCGCCGGGAGAGGGAGCCACGCGCGCAGCGTCGGTGCGAGCCTGCACGCCTGGATTGGCCAGGCAACGGGATCAACCTCCCCCTCCCCTTGGGGAGAGGGCTGGGGGTGAGGGAGACGGGGTGGAACAATTCAAGCAAACCCAATGTTTCCATAGGATATCCAAGTCGATTCCCGCCTCCTCACCCACATTTGATCACACCCCAACCTCTGTTCGGTTGCTGTTTGCGGCCGGAGTCGGCGGGTGATATAACGGCCCCGCTGATAATTTTATGGACATCAAGAATTTGAACGATCTGCCCGCCTTCACCACCAAGGATGGCTCGGAGATCCGCGAACTGCTCGCGCATCGCAACTCCGCGATCCGGAACCAAAGCCTGGCCGAGGCGTGTGTGCCGGTGGGCGGCAGCACGCTCGAGCATTACCACGCGAAGACCGAGGAGATTTATTTTATCACCGCGGGCGTGGGCCAGATCCGCATCGCCG
>JAYUBJ010000007.1:0-2827 GCA_043740915.1 Verrucomicrobiota bacterium | reverse complement strand
CGCTCAATCGTCTGATGCTCAGCCTCGGCGCCGCGAAATATGTCCGCGCCATCACCGGCATGCCGTTCAGCGATCCCACCGGCGGCTTCAAATGTTTTCGCCGGCGCGCGTTGCAATCCATCGATCTGCAGACCGTCCGCTCCAACGGATACAGTTTTCAGATCGAGTTGACCCACAAAATCTGGCGCCAGGGCATGACCATCGCCGAGGTCCCCATCATTTTCACCGACCGTTTTCAAGGCACGTCGAAGATGTCCCGGAACATCGTCTGGGAAGCGGTTTGGATGGTCTGGCGGCTGCTCGCCCAAAATGGCCTGCGCCGCTCACCCCGGCGTTGATTCAAAAACCCAGGGTGGGAATTGAGAAACCACGGATGCACACGGATACACACGGATGGAAGCCTTCTTAGATCAATGTTCTTCGGGCAGGATCGGCGTGGCCAACAAACATATCTTCATATCCAGATATGTTGATTTTTTAATTTGCATTTCCCTTGGGCGCGGCGTAAAATCTTGGTTGTGGATCGAAGTGCCAGTCTAAAACCGGATCGGATCGACGCGCTGCGGCAATCGCTCCGCGAACGCATCGTCATCATCGACGGCGCGATGGGCACCATGATCCAGCAATACCGGCTCGCCGAGTCGGATTATCGGGGCGAGCGCTTCAAGAACTGGCCCACGGACCTTAAGGGTCTCAACGATCTGCTGAACGTCACCAAGCCCGCGGTCATTGAAGAAATCCATCGCCAGTATCTGGAAGCCGGCGCGGACATCATCGAGACAAACACCTTCAACGCACAGTCGATTTCACTCGCCGATTACGCCCTGGAATCGTTCGCCTACGAGCTGGCCAAGGCCGGTGCCGAGTGCGCGCGGCGCGCGGCGGATACGGTCGAAAACGCGCAACCGGGGCGCGTCTGCCTTGTGGCGGGCGCCATCGGGCCGACGACCAAGACCTCCTCGATTTCGACGGACGTGAACAATCCGGCCGCGCGCGGGTGCACGTATGACGAGCTGGTTGATTCGTACAGCGAGCAAATTCGCGGCATGCTCGAGGGCGGTGCCGACGTGTTGCTTGTCGAGACGATTTTCGACACCTTGAACGGCAAGGCGGCGTTCTTTGCCATTCAGAAATGTTTCGCGGCTGGGGCGCGGTGCGTTCCGATCATGGCCTCGGTCACGTTCATTCAAGCCGGGAGCAATCGCGGTGTCACCGGTCAGACCGTGGAGGCGTTTTGGAATTCGATCGCGCATGTGCCGTTATTGAGCGTGGGCATGAACTGCGCGCTTGGTCCCAAAGAAATGCGGCCGCTCATCGAAGAACTGTCCGCGCTCGCGCCCATCGCCGTGAGTTGTTATCCAAACGCCGGCCTGCCCAATCCGCTGTTGCCGACGGGTTTTCCAGAAACGCCGGAGACCCTCGCGCCGCAACTCCAGGAGTGGGCGCGCAATGGCTGGCTCAACATCGTAGGGGGTTGTTGCGGCACCACGCCGGCACACATCAAGCTGATCGCCGAGGCGGTGCGGGGCCTGCCGCCGCGGGTGCCCCCCACGGTCGAACCGTATCTCCGACTCAGCGGCCTCGACGCACTCACCATCCGTCCGGAAACCAATTTCGTGAACGTCGGCGAGCGCACCAACGTCACCGGCTCGCCCAAATTCTCCAAACTCATCCTCGAAGGAAAGTACGAGGATGCGCTCGCCGTCGCGCGCCACCAGGTCGAGAACGGCGCGCAAATCATCGACGTCAACATGGACGAAGGGATGCTCGATGGCGTGAAGGCCATGACACATTTCCTCAATCTCATTGCCGCCGAGCCGGACATATCGCGCGTGCCGATCATGATCGATTCGTCGCGCTGGTCGGTCATCGAGGCCGGCCTCAAGTGCGTTCAGGGCAAAGGCATCGTGAACTCTATTTCGCTCAAGGAAGGCGAGGCGAAGTTTCTCGAACAAGCGCGGCTCGTCCGCCAATACGGCGCCGCCGTGGTCGTGATGGCCTTCGATGAAAAAGGCCAGGCCGACTCCCTGGAACGCAAGATTGAGGTCTGCCAGCGCGCCTACGATTTGCTGACGCACCAGGTCGGTTTCCCGCCGCAGGACATCATTTTCGATCCGAATATCCTCACCGTCGCCACGGGCATGGAGGAGCACAATAATTACGCCGTCGATTTCATCAACGCGACACGGTGGATCAAGCAAAACCTCCCGCGCGCCAAAGTGAGCGGCGGCGTGTCGAACATTTCCTTTAGTTTCCGCGGCAACAACGCCGTGCGCGAGGCGATGCACAGCGCATTCCTTTACCATGCCATCCAGGCCGGTCTCGACCTGGGCATCGTCAACGCCGGCATGCTCGAGGTCTATGCGGAAGTCCCCAAGGACCTCCTCGAACTTGTCGAGGATGTGTTGCTCAACCGCCGCCTCGACGCCACCGAGCGCCTCGTGAAGTTCGCCGAGTCGGTGAAGAAGAAGGACAAGGCCGACGTCGTCGAGGATGAATGGCGCAAGGGCACGGTCGAGGAACGCCTGAGTCATGCGCTCGTGAAGGGCATTGTGGAATTCATCGACGTCGATACCGAGGAGGCGCGTTTGAAATTAGCTCGTCCGCTCCTGGTCATCGAAGGCCCGCTCATGGCTGGGATGAACGTGGTCGGAGATTTGTTCGGTTCCGGCAAAATGTTTTTGCCACAGGTCGTGAAATCCGCCCGGGTGATGAAGAAAGCCGTCGCCTACCTGCTGCCGTTCATGGAAGCGGAGAAATTACGAGCGCGGCGTGAGCGCGAGTTGCGGGTGCTGGCGGAACAGGGGCCGCGCGACCCGATCACTCT
>JAYUBJ010000006.1:0-9254 GCA_043740915.1 Verrucomicrobiota bacterium | reverse complement strand
TCGCTTTCTGCAGTTCGGCGTTCTGCAGCTCCAGTTCGATCTGATGCACCTCCAATTCATGGAGCTGCCGCTCGTTGTCGGCGTCAGACTTCCGCTCGCCCGGCCGCTCGCTTAGCCGGGCTTCGGCGCGGCGGCGGAGTTCGGCGGAATCGTCGGGGATTTTCGGCTTCTTGGGCATGGCCGGATTTTTATTTCTTGCGGGACGCCGGCAAGACTCCAACCCCAACCGGGCTCCGCTCGGGTTTGCCAGTTCCGGCCTTCACTTTATCCCTGCCCCGCCGCAGCTTTGCCGAGTGTCCCACGACGTGCTCCTCCAGCACGATGTGCTTCTCCCGCAACTTCGCCTCCAGCGTCTTCGCTACGGTGATGTCCGAGAAGGTGATCACCACGCCGTCAATGCGGTCGTCCAGTGTCCGGTACGGCATGATGCGCACCGTGAACCAGCGTCCGTCGCGCGCATTGATCGGTTTTTCCGCGAAGCCCAGCTTCTGCAACACCTCGCGCGCGTCCACGGTCAGCTCCGGGTAAAGCAGGTCGGAAGCCAGGTCGGTGATGGGCCGGCCCACGTCGCCCGGAATGAGCTTGATGATTTTCGTCGCCTGCGTGGTGAACCGGCGCACTTTGAGGTCGTTGTCCAAAAACAACGTGGCGATGTCCGTGCTGTTCAGCAGGTTCTTCATGTCGTTGTTGGACCGCGACAACTCGTCCACCTTGACCTGCAACTCGCTGTTGACGGTCTGGAGTTCTTCGTTCAGCGATTGCATCTCCTCCTTCGAGGTCATGAGCTCCTCGTTCGTGGACTGTAGTTCTTCATTCGTGGATTGCTGTTCCTCGTTGGTGGACCGGAGTTCTTCCTGCGTGGTCTGCATTTCTTCACGGGCGGTTTGCGCCTCCATGCGGGCCTGCTGGTACTTCTGTTCGAATTCCTCCAGCCGGGCGCTGCGGGCCGGAGTTTTTCCCGTCTTCCCCAGGCGGCTCGACACCTGGGTTTCCAGCGGCGCGGCCATGTCGGTGAACACGATCATCACCAACCCCCGCAGCGGCTCCGGTTCCTCGAGTCGCTGGATCGTCAGATCCACATATTGCTTCCCGCCATTGGTCCCGACTTTGAGCCCCCGGACCGTCACCGAATCTTTCTGCTCGAGTGCTTTGTGGAAAGCGCTGCTGAGTTCGTAGCGCAGGCCTTTGCGGGCCATGGCAAAAATATTCCAATTGGCCTTGCCCGCGGCGGGCTCCAGGTATTTCCCGGTCCGGCCACTCACGTAAAGGATGTTGCCCTTGTCATTCACGAGCACCGTCGGCGAGGAGTAACGTTCCAGAACCAACTGATCCGCCAGGGACTGGAGACTGAGTTGCGATGTGGGTGCCGGAGGCGTCTCCGTCCCGACGGGCAAGGGCGGGGCAAAGGATGAGGGAAACTCGATGGGCTCCGACCGCAAGGCGGACTCCTTCCGCCGAAAGATCCGCAATTTATTATTGAGGGGTGTAAACAGGTCGGTGAAAGTCCCGATGCTCTCCGCGCTGCCGAGAAACAGGATGCCACCGGGAGACAGGCTGTAATGAAATAGCGGAATGAGTTTCCGCTGCATCTCGGGAGCCAGGTAGCTCAGCAGATTGCGGCAACTCAAAATATCCAGCTTCGTGAAGGGGGGATCCATGATGAGGCTCTGCGGGGCAAAGATGACCAGCTCCCGGATTTCCGTGGTCACCCGGCAGCCGTTTTCCTCTTTGGTAAAGAACCGGTTCATGTGCTCGGGCGCCACGTCCGCACAAATATTTTCCGGATAGCTGCCCAGGCGGGCCTTGTCAATCGCGTCTTTGTCCAAGTCGGTGGCAAAAACCTGCAGCGTCATCTTCTTTCTGGGCTTGGTCTTCTCCATCACCTCCTTGACCACCATGGCCAGCGAATAAGCCTCCTCCCCGGTGGAGCAGCCGGGCACCCACACTCGTAGCACATGGCCCTCCGGCCGGCTGGCAATGAGCGCTGGCAGAATCTTTTTCCGCAATTCCTCCCAGGCGGCGGGATCGCGGAAAAAGCTCGTCACCCCGATCAACAACTCCTTGAAAAGCAAATCCAGCTCCTGCGGGTTTTCCTGCAAATACCGGACATAATCGGCAATTTTGTCAATCAGGTGGATGCCCATGCGGCGTTCGATCCGGCGATAGAACGTATTTTTCTTGTAGAGGGAAAAGTCATGGCCGGTGTGCGTGCGCAACAGGATGATCGCTTTTTCCAGGGCGCTCTGCGTCTTGTCTGCCAACGCCACTTCGGGGGTGGGAACCAGCGGGGTGCGCTTCAGATAGGCGAGGATCCTCCCGGGCAGATCGTCCACCGGAGCCACAATATCCGCCAACCCCGAGTCAATCGCGCTCCGCGGCATGCCGTCGAATTTGGCGGTCGCCGGATCCTGCACCAGCACCACGCCCGCCTTCTCTTTGATGGCCCGCAAACCCAGCGTGCCGTCGGAGCCCATGCCCGAAAGTATTACCCCGATGCTCCGTTCCTGCTGGTCCTGCGCCAGGGAACGGAGGAAGTAATCGATCGGCAGACGCAGTCCGCGCGCAGTCACCGGCTCGAGCAGATGCAGCACCCCGTGCAGGATCGACATATCCTTGTTCGGCGGGATCACATAGACGCAGTTCGGCTTCACCTGGGTGCGATCCTTGACCTGGATCACTTTCATGCCGGTGGCGCGTTGGAGGAGTTCGGGCATGATGCCTTTGCGCGTCGGGTCCAGATGCTGGACAATCACAAAAGCCATGCCGCTGTTTTTCGGCACGCGCGCTAGAAAATGTTCCAACGCCTCCAATCCTCCGGCCGAGGCGCCGATGCCGACGACCGGAAACGAAACCCTCGCGGGCGAGGCCGGGGTCTCCAAGCGGGCAACCTTGGCCGGATTTTTCCGCCGGCGGGCGGTCGAAGATTTCAGATTCATGCGTTCATTTTCTGCCGGAGCCTCCGGTGTCAGTTGCCGGCGTTGTCAGAATCGTGCGGAACAGGTGGCGCAACGCTTCCTGACTGAAGCCCGAATGCTCCAACGTCTGGTTTGGTTGCTCGATCTGGATTTTGCAGGCCATTGTTGGCGTGGCAATCATGTTCGATTCGCGCGATTGTCTCAGCAAAACAGGTTTCTGTCCACTTGATCATTGGGCGCCCCCACCGCAATCTCTAAAGCAATCTCTAAAGTTGACACCCATTTCACTTCTGGGGAGGATGGCGCGCATGAAAGACAACCTTATGACCCCCACGACTCGTCGTGTATTTTTGAGAAACACTGGACAAATTGCCGCCGTCTCCGCCCTGGCTGGCGTGGTGCTGCCGCGCGTGCATGCGGCCGGCAGCGACCAAATCCAGGTCGCCCTGGTCGGCTGTGGCGGTCGGGGCACCGGCGCCGCCGCCAACGCCATGCGCCAGAGCGGCCCGCCCAAACTCGTCGCCATGGCCGATGTTTTCGACCACCGCCTCAAAGGCAGCTTTGAATCCCTCAAGAAGGAATTCAACTCCCAGGTGGACGTACCGGACGACCGTAAGTTTATCGGCTTCGACGGCTACAAAAATGCGATGGACTGCCTCAAGAAGGGCGATGTCGCCATCTTCACCACGCCGCTGGCGTTCCGTTGGGTGCATTTCAAATACGCCATCGAGAAGGGCCTGAATGTGTTCATGGAAAAACCGCTGACCGCGGACGGCCCGACCTCGCGCCGGATGCTCAAGCTCGCGGAGGAGTCGGTGGCCAAGAATCTCAAGGTGGGCGTGGGCTTGATGTCGCGCCACAGCCGGGCGCTCCAGGAATTGCAGAAGCGCATCCAGGACGGCGAGATTGGCGAGCTCAATCTCCTGCGCGGCTACCGCATGCAGGGACCGCTCGGCTCGGCCTTCTCGGAAAAATGGCCCGGCGAACCAAGTGAATTGCTGTGGCAGATTTCACGTTTCCACAGCTTCCTCTGGGCGAGTGGCGGCGGCTTCAGCGATTTTAACATCCACCATATTGATCATCTTTGCATGATGAAGGGCGCGTGGCCGGTGAAGTGTCAAGGCATCGGCGGCCGCCATTATCGCGGCAATAACGTGGACCAGAATTTCGATTCGTATTCGGTCGAATACACCTTTGAAGACGGTGCCAAAATGTACATGGACGGACGCTGCATGATCGGCGCCGAACCCTACTACCACAGTTTCGTCCATGGGAGCAAGGGCTCGGCCATTGTTTCCAAGAACGGCGACTGCGGCCTGCCCTCCAGCACTTACAAGACCCAGGCCCCGCATAAGGACAGCCAGATCTGGATGTCCCAGGTTCCCCCGGGCGAGGCGGATCCCTACAATAACGAATGGAAGGCGCTCACGGACGCCATCCGCAACGACAAGCCCCATAACGAAGCCAAGCGCGGCATTGAAGCCAGCGTGGTCACGTCCATGGGCCGCATGGCCGCCCATACCGCCCAGGAAATCACGTTTGAGGAGTTTCTAAACTCGGACCATGAATACGCGCCCGATGCGGACAAGTTTACTTTCAACAGCCCGGCACCGTTGCAGGCCGACGCCAATGGCAAGTATCCCATCCCCGAGCCGGGCATCAAAAAGAAGCGCGAGTATTAAACTCGAACGCTGAAGTTGGCGAGGAGGCTAAAATAGTGGGACAGGCTTCCAGCCTGTCTGGGCCGGGGTCTTCCACGCGACGCGACAGGTGATGGCGGGGTAATGCCTGGTCAGGGATTCGCGGGCCAGGAACCCGGGCAGACACGCTGGAAGCCTGTCCCACTTTGAGTAAACATCGAACAAACTAATTATGAATCGCGTCTGCCTGTCAGTGAAAACACTTTTAGCCTGCCTCCTTGCCATCGTGGCTCTGGGAAGTTCCCCAGCCTCCGCCGCCCAACCCTTCACCCTGAATTCCGGTGAACACATCGCCCTCATCGGCAACGCGCTCGGCGACCGCATGCAGCACGACGGCTGGCTCGAGACGTTGACCGTCGCCCGCTTCCCCAAGCATGACCTTGTCTTTCGCAACCTCTGCGCCTCCGGTGACGAGGTCGCCACCTGGCATCGTTCCGAAAACTTCGGCACGCGCGACGAGTGGCTGACCAAGGCCAAGGCGGATGTGATTTTTGCCTGCTACGGATTCAACGAATCGTTCGGCGGCGACACCGGCCTCGCCAAGTTCAAGGCGGATCTCGACAAATTTCTCAAGGATTCCAAGACGAAGAATTACAGCGGCAAAGGCGCGCCGCGCGTGGTGCTGTTCTCGCCGGTCGCCGCGGAAAAACTCACCGACCCGAATCTTCCCGACCCGAAAGCGAACAACGACAACCTGCAAAAATACATCACCGCGATGGTCGAGGTCGCCAAAGCCAACGACGTGCCCTTCGTGGATTTGTTCACCCCGTCGCAGGAACTCTATGCGCAAGCCGCGAAGAAAAAACAGTCGCTCACCTTCAACGGCATTCATCTGACCGAGGCGGGCGACAAGACGATTGCCCCCGAGATTTTCCGCGCCCTGTTTGGCGAGACCGCGCCGTCGGGCAATTTTGAGAAACTCCGCGCGGCCATCAACGAGAAAAATGCCGAGTGGCATGCGCGCTACCGCACCGTGGATGGCTACAATGTTTATGGCGGACGTTCGGCGCTGGCCTTCGAACCCGGCAAAGGCGGGTTCAAGAGCGACCGCAACGCGCCGGCCCCGTTCGTCTCCAATTACAAAGTGATGCAGGAGGAAATGTCGCAGCGGGATGTAAAGACCGCCAATCGCGACCAACGCGTCTGGGCCGTGGCCAAGGGCGGCGATTTGAAGGTGGACGACTCGAATCTCCCGGAAGTGACCAAAGTTGAATCGAACAAGCCGGACATCAAACCGTTCTTAAGCGGCGAAGAGGCCATCAAACACATGACCGTGCCGAAGGGTTTCAAAGTAACCCTCGTCGCGAGCGAAGAGACGCACCCGGAACTCGTCAGCCCCGTCCAGATGGGCTTCGACACCAAAGGCCGCCTCTGGGTGGCCGCGTGGCCAAGCTATCCGGAACTCCGGCCGACCGACAAAGTCTTCGACAAGCTGCTCGTGTTTGATCTCGGCCCGGACGGCAAACCCACGAAGGTCACCACCTTCCTCGACGGCTTGAATTGCCCGACCGGATTCCAGTTTTACAAAGATGGTGTGCTGGTCATGCAGGCGCCCGACCTCTGGTTCGTGCGCGACACCAATGGCGACGGCAAGGCCGATTGGAAAGAACGCGTGCTCATGGGCATGGACTCCGCGGACTCGCACCACACCGCGAACGCCATGGTGCTCGACCCCGGCGGCGCGACTTATCTCAGCGACGGCGTATTCCATCGCACGCAGGTGGAGACGGCCGCCGGCCCGGTGCGGAACAGTGATGGTTGCATTTATCGCTACGAGCCGCGCACGGGGAAATTCGAGCGCTATGTGCCCTACGGTTTTGCAAACCCGCACGGCCGCGTGTTTGACTACTGGGGCAACGACATCATCACCGACGCCACCGGCAACGCGAATTACTTTGCCCCGGCGTTCAGCGGGTTCATCCCCGAACCGCAAAAGCACGCCGGCATGAAAGAATTCTGGACCCGTCCGTCCCGCCCCTGCCCCGGCACCGCCATCCTCAGCAGCCGTCATTTTCCCGACGAGTTCCAGGGAAATTTTCTCAACGCCAACGTCATCGGGTTCCAGGGGATTTATCAGGCCAAGTTTTCCGAGGATGGCTCCGGCTTGAAGGGGGAGACCAGCGAGGATCTCATCCAGGGCAACAACGACATGATTCCCAACTTCCGGCCCATCTGCCTCACCGTGGCACCGGATGGCTCGATCTATTTTTGCGATTGGGCCAAGGAAATTATTGGCCACATGCAGCACCACATTCGCGACCCGCACCGCGACAAAGCGCACGGGCGCATTTATCGCATCACGTACGAAGGCCGCCCGTTGCTCAAGCCGGTGAAGATTGACGGCCAGCCCATCCCGGCCTTGCTCGAGGCGCTCAAGGAACCGGAGAACGACGTCCGCACGCGTGCCAAGATCGAGTTGGGCAAGCACGACAGTGCGAAGGTCATCGCGGCGGTGAAGAAATGGACCGCGAAACTCGACAAGGCTGACGCGGCCTACGAACACCACATGATGGAAGCGCTCTGGGTGCATCAGTGGCATAACATCGTGGACGAAACATTGCTCAAGCAGATGTTGCGCTCGCCCAATTACCATGCCCGTGCCGCCGCGACGCGCGTCCTGTGCTACTGGCGCGACCGCGTGACCGATCCGCTCGCGTTGCTCAGTGTGCAGGCCAACGACGAGCAGCCGCGCGTCCGCCTTGAGGCCGTGCGCGCCTGCAGCTTTTTCAAGACCGCCAAAGCCGCCGAAGTCGCCCTGCAAGTGCTCGAAAAAGAAAAAGATCCCGCAAAGCCGGATTACTACATCAAGTATTGCCTCGACGAGACCATGAAAGCGCTCGACAAGTATACTAAGTAACTGGTGAAACAACACCGTGGGCAGCCGCGACGAGCGTTTCGCCCAATTGAGTTCAGTCAACCGAATCATTTAACCAGGAGCAGCCAATGTTTAAATATCCAAAAATCCCCGCCACCCTCGGTCTGGTCATCGCCCTGCTGCTCGGCACCTCCGCCGCCCGGGCCGGCGTCGGGGCAATTCGAGACAACGCCGCCTTTTTTTCCGAGCCGGCCAAAACTGAGGCGGCCCGGAATATTTCCGAAATTGAGAAGCGCTACAAAAAAGATCTCGTCATCGAGACGTTCAAGGAAATCCCGGCCGAGATCAAACAGGGTGTGGATCTCACGGACAAAGCCGCGATGAGCCGGATGTTCGAGCAGTGGTCGGTGAAGCAAGCTCGGCAGCAAAAGGTCAACGGTGTTTACATCCTGCTTTCGAAGGAGCCAGCCCACCTCCAGATCGTGGTGGGCAACGAAACCCAAAGTAAAGCGTTCACCTTGATGGATCGCGACAACCTCGCCGCCGCAATGCTGGGCAAACTGCGTAAAAAACAAAATGACGAAGCCTTGTTGGAAGGCGTCAACTTTGTTTCCACCACCATGGCCGGCCATGTGGCCGTTCGCAGCCGGACCAGCACGGCTCCCATCGCCGCTCCGTCTGGGAACGGGGGGCGCGCCGAAAACTCCAGCCCCTGGGGCTGGCTCATCCTGGTCTTGCTTGGCGCGGGGGCAATCTGGCTAGTCGTGGGTATTTTCCGTTCGCTGTCTCGTGGCGGGGGCGCCGCAGCCAGCCCGGGAATGTCGCCGGTCTCCGGGGGTGGAGGATTTTTCAGCTCCCTGCTCGGTGGCATGTTTGGGGCGGCTGCCGGCATGTGGCTCTATGACCAGTTCTCCGGCCATGGCTCCGCCTTTGGTGCGGACCAGGATAATCGAGGCAGTAACGACGCCGGATCCTCTGGACCGGACACCGATTACTCCAGCTCCGGGGGTGACTTCGGCGGCGACTCGGGCGGTGATTCGGGGGGCGGTGATTCGGGGGGTGATTTCGGTGGCGGCGGGGATTTCTGATTCCATGAGCCCACGTCCCGCAGCCCGGAGCATTCTCGTCGTGGAAGACGATGAGAGTATGCGCACAATGCTGATCCTGGCGCTCAAGGGTGTCGGCTTCACGGTGGACACCGCCAAGGACGGAGTGGATGGTCTGGCGAAGTTGCGGGCAAACAAATACGATCTCCTGATCGCCGACAATCAGATGCCAGGACTGACCGGGATGGAGATGATCCGGCAGTTGCATGCCAAGCAGATACAGTTGCCGATCATCATGGCGACGGGGACGCTGCAACTCGAGGATTTGGTGGATTTGGATTTTCCACTCCTGAAACTGCTGATCAAGCCTTTCTCGCTTCTCGATCTGTTGGCCATGGTGGATAAGATCCTCACCATGGACAGCCCTGACCGGGGAGTTGCGAGCGGTTAGGAACTGCTGGGGACTGCTTTTTAACGATCTGCACTGGCTGCTGAACGCCGGAACGAGTTCAAAGTGTTTGGCGGCAGCTGCCCTCTTCCCGCAATAGCAAGGACACTTGTTCGCACCTCGATTGAGTCAATAGTGAGGACTGACCCGAATGGCGGTTAGATAAGGCCCAATATTTTTTTGCCCAGGCGTTTGCGTCGAGGCGGATTTTTCACGGTTTCGAACAAGACCCGCCGGCTCAAGCGCTGCCTTTCTTTGAGCGTCGCCTGGATTCGGCGCCAGTTCTGGATGGCGGCGTGCCACAACCATTCATATTGTTCCTTGGACAAG
>JAYUBJ010000005.1:0-2832 GCA_043740915.1 Verrucomicrobiota bacterium | reverse complement strand
TCTGCGGTTAAGTGCAGCCTACTCGTTTACCCGTTCCTTTTTGATCAGCCGCCCGGCAGCGTCGGTGGTGAAATGGAATTTGCGCGTGTCGATCGTCGCCACAAACGTAAAGACCGGCTGCTGTTTGTGAATCTGTTCGACGGCCCCGCCGCGCGAATGTTTTTTCAGCGATTCCCGGATCACCTCCGGCAGATCCTCGACCCGTAATTCACGCTCCTCCTCCGCCTGACCCTTGTACTCTACGCGGATCAAACTACCATCGTTGTCCGTGCGAATGGCGTATTCGCGGTCATCCACGCTCACCGTGGCATCATACAATAAACGGCTGTCCTCATTGGCGCGCATGAGCTCGATGATCTTCCCCTTGCCCGCCTCCTTGAGGATCGTCGCCTTGACCGCCGCCGGCACCTCGACCGTCAACTGATCCGGTGGTGGCTTGTCCTGGGCCATGAAGGAAACGGTGCTCCCGGCCGCCAGCACCACGAGAATGCCGCCGAGAAATGGAAGGGGCTTTTTCATGGTTGCACCCTACGCTCCCCCCCACTTCCAGTCGAGTTGAAAATCGGGTCCGGGTGGGCACACGGCGCGCTGCCTCGTAGCGTAGGCGTCCCCGCCTGCGAGTTCCGGCGGCGTCCCGCCGCCAGAATCCTGTGGCGGTGTCGCGTTGGTTTTGGATTCCCGCGCCGGGACGGCGCTGGAACCCGCAGCCGAGGACGGCTGCGCTACGCGTTCGGGGAATGTGCGCGGGGAATGCGCCCGGTCAGGGCGCGAGCAGTTTCCGGCACTCGGCGATGAGCTTTTTCAACTGCGCAACCGACTTCGCCTCGATGTAGCAACGGATGAGCGGTTCGGTGCCGCTGGCGCGAAAGGCCACCCACTCGCGATTCGGCAACAGAAATTTAAAACCGTCGGTCGTGATGAATTTCTCCACCTTGAACGGGCCGATCTGGTCCAGTCCGGCGGCCAGCCGCCGCAAGAGTGCGTCCTTGGCCTCCGGCGTGAGGCGCACGTTCAAACGGGTGCTGTGGAATTCACCGGTCTGTTTCTCCAAAGCCCGCAGGATTTGACCCAGGGACTTTCGCTCGGTGGCAACCAGTTCCGCCATGAGCAGACAGGCGAGAATTCCGTCCTTCTCCGGCACGTGCCCTTTTACGCTCAACCCGCCGGACTCCTCGCCGCCTACAATAATCGGCTCGCTCTCCATCAAGGCGCCAATGTATTTGAAACCCACCGGCGTCTCGTGGACTTTCACACCAAGCAATTCGGCCACGGCATCGACTTGATGGCTCGTCGGCACCGTGCGCACGACGGCGCCCGTCCAGCCGCGGTTTTTTTTTAGATGATAAAGGGCGAGGGCAAGAATCTGGTTCGGAGTGAGCCACGTGCCGTCCTGGTCCACAATGCCGAAACGATCGGCGTCCCCATCGAGGCCCAGCCCAAGTTGCGCCCGGCCGCTGCGAACAAATTTGCTCACTTCCGCCATGCCTTCGGCGTTCGGCTCCGGATGATGGCCGCCGAAAAGTGGATTCAATTCATCATGAAACCGCGTCACCCTTGCGCCGGCTTCCTGCAGCAACGTGTCGAGATAGCCGCGCCCAGTGCCATACATCAACTCGACCGCGATTTTCATCCGGGCCTTTTTAATCACGGAAAAATCGATGAGCTTCTTGATCTGTTTGAAATAATCGGGCCGCGGATCAATCGTCTTGCATTGAAACGTGCCGACGACGCCAGCGGGAAAGCTCCAGTTCGACGCGCTGAGCCGGGCGATGTTGGCTTCGACAATTTTCGTAATCTCCGGCGGCGCGGCGGCACCATTGCTCGGCGAAAATTTCAACCCCTGATATTCGGCGGGATTATGGCTGGCGGTCATGTTGATCCCGCCAATCGCCTTGCGTCGGCGGATGGCATGGGCAATGACCGGCGTGGGCGCATCGCGCGCGCAGAGCCAGGGAATGAAACCGTTGGCCGCGAGGACTTCGGCGGCGGCCAGGGAAAATTCACGCCCCAGAAAGCGGGTGTCATGGCCGAGGATGACGACGGGCTTGCGTCCGTGGATGGCCGAATTTGGATCAGCCAATTCAGAGGTCCAGTACTCAGCGATCCCCTGCGTGGCGAGGCGGACGGCCTCGAAAGTGAAATCGCGCGCGATCAGTCCGCGCCAGCCGGAGGTGCCAAATTTGATCTGGGTGCTCAATTCTTCCAATCAAACGCGTGTTTCTTGAGCGCGTAAATGTAGCCCACAAATAAAATGCCGAGGAATGACAACATGGAGCCGAAGATCGTATTGGCGGTGGCCGGATCGCTCAACATTTGCTTGTAAACCATCGCCCACGGATACAGGAAAACCACCTCGATATCGAAGAGGATGAAGAGCATGGCGACCAGGTAGAAGCGAATGGACAACCGCGAGTTGGCTTCGCCGATGGGGAGCATGCCGCATTCGTAGGCGGTTTCCTTGATTTTGCTCGAATGAATCTTCTGGTTGGCGAGCCGGCCCACCACCACCGAAGCCACCAGCACAAAGGCGGCGAATCCGAACGCGACCAGACCCAAAACCAACACCGGCACGTATTGCGCCAATTGCGAATCCATGCGCTCACCTTAGGAAACACGCCGGATTATTGGCAAGCAGAATGATGCATGGTGGGTGGTTGCGGGGCGCAGCTCAGTTTTTGCGGAGCGGCGCTCTCTTGCTTGGTGGGGTGAGACTCCGTCGAACCCTATCTCGAGCGCAGCGAGGCGAGCCGAGCGAGCTTCTCCCTCGCTCCCGGAGAAGCTCGCTACGCTCGCGCCTCCTGCGTCGGCGGTCAGGGCTCGACGGAGTCTCGC
>JAYUBJ010000004.1:0-2844 GCA_043740915.1 Verrucomicrobiota bacterium | reverse complement strand
GTGCTGATTGGTTTGACAAATATCCCAGCGGCGACGACGCCGATCCGCAAGGTCCGCAGAAGGGCAATCAACGGGTGTTGCGCGGGGGGTCGTGGAGCTTCGTCAGTCCCGAGCACTTCCTCGATGCTGACCGCGACCACCCCGGCAATCGTAACAACGACCGCGGGTTTCGATGTGCCATTGGGATTGCGGGTGGGGCTGCTCCCTAAGTTGAATTCGCGTCACGCCTGGCCGCTTCCTTCGATGGCTTCGATGGCTTCGTTGAATGCGGCTTCACCCATCGCCACCAGATGACGGGCTTCCGGAAATCGGCCGGTCCTCACGTCGGCGGCGTATTCCTTGAAGGCGGCGATGCGCTCCTCCTGCAGGCGTTGGTATTCTTTGCGGAAGTTCCGGTAGGCCTTGGCATGGCGGGGAATGCGTTCGTCGTAGTCGCCGAGGATGTCGTCGGAAAACAGGAACTGCGAATCACAACCGCCGCCGGAACCCAGGGACATTAAGAACAGAGAAGTTTTCTTGCAGAGAAACGCGGCCAATTGATGGGGCACCAATTCAAGTTCCGCCGCATACGCGCCGGCATTTTCCAGGCGCTTCATTTGCACGTAGAGTTGCCGGGCCTCGACGGCGGTTTTGCCAATCGCGCGAACGTTCGTCCAGGTCGCGTGTCGTGGCACCATGCCCAGGTGGCCGACCACCGGGATTCCCTCCCGCGCCATGGCCTCAATGATCAATGGACTGGCGGAACAATAGACCGAACTGACGCCCAATTCCAGGGCCTGAAATGCGACCCGGATCGCGGCTTCCGGCGAAGCCAGCCCGTGCGGGGTTGCTCCCGAGATGAAACTCTTGGGAGCCGCCGCCACCAGCAACGGCAACCGCGCTTGCGCCGCCGCGGTATCGAAACTGCAGCTCAGCAAGTCAATCCCTGCTGCTTCCGCGGCGGCCGCCTCTTCCGGGGATTTAACATGCACATGGGTCAGACAACGCTCGCCCTTGAGTTGGCGCAGGTCGTACACGGAGTATTTCTTGTCCGGTCTGAGCATGGGGGGACAGTGTCGGGTTGGCGCACATGCAGCAAGCCGGAAATGGCCACTGAACTTCACGTCCTGAACCGGATTCGGCGCCAGTCTGAAAATTCCGTGGGTTCCTGTTTTCGAGGAAAAGGATGGATGGCAAGGCGCGACGGAGTCAGGCGTTCCCAGGTGCATCGAGATGCAGGTAATGGAACAACTCATTCTCAATATGCGCCAGCGGCTCAAGTTTGCCGCGCTTGAGGTCGTGGAATGGCTGGAAAAAGCGGAAGATTCCGCGAAATCGAAACGGACGACGACAATGGCCATGGGGTTGAATTCGCGTCGCCCGCCGAAATGTCGGAACACCGCCACGGCCAGCATGTGACGAAAAGACCCCCGATGATGGATTCGCCGACGAAGAAGGTTGAAGGTGAACCCTGCGGCCCAACCACCCTGCCCTGGGCGGAACGGCGGGGCGGCGGCTCAGGCAGCGATTCGTCGTTCACGAAATGTCCTCCAGCCCATCAGCACGACGATAGGGTGCCGAACTCCCGGAAAGAAAATACATCACCCGCAAAGAGCCCCAACGCCATTTGCCCTCCAGGAATTCCCTTGCGAACAAATGGCGCTGCGTCGTGGTGGTAGCCGACATAAGAGCCTTCATTGCCGCTGAACGCCAACCGGGCCGGAGAATCGTCCCGAGGTCATTCAGGCACCAACCTCCCTTTTTGCCCGGCGTTGTCAAACTGGCAATGGCCCCCGATCCACAGTGATTCTGGTCGGTAAAAGGGAAATGCCCGCCGACCAATTCGCGCGTTATCGGCCTCACCGCAACCCGGAATTGGACATTCCACCGTGTCGAGGAAAGCGTTGCCCCGCCTGAGATTGAGGCCTTAAACCGGCTCATCGGAGGCTGGCGAGTCATCCTATTTCTGATGTGGCACGGGATTCGCTGATTACCCAATGCGAACAATTATGAAACACCACATCTTGGTCATCGACGACGAACCGGCGATTTGCGATTTCCTGGTCCAATACCTGACCCAGTACGGGTTTCTAGTGACCAGCTCCACGCGCGGAGCCGACGCGCTGCGTTTGCTGGATGAAAACCATTATCACTTCGTCATTTTGGATATCGTTTTGAAAGACTGTGAAGGGCTGGCACTGCTGTCCGAGATCAAAACGGCTCATCCTCAATTGCCGGTGCTCATGTTGACGGGATTGGGATTTTTGGAGGATCCTTTGCAAGAAGCCAAGCGCCGGGGTGCGGTGGGATACCTCAGCAAGTCCCTGGTGACATCCAATCTCTTGCTGGCGATTCATCGCCATCTGGATCCAGCCCTCGGACCTGGCGCGCCAACGGCCATCGGAGTCGCGGCGCGAGCACCCTAATCTCCACCGTCAGTAGTCTCAAAAGACAATCAGCCGTGTAATTTCCTGGCTTCAACTCAACAGGACCGCATCTCGGTTTCTCGCAGGCACGAAGAATTAGGCCAACCTGAAAGGTTGCCAGCCATCAGTCGGTGGTTGAGGGAGTCGGTGAGCAACACCCCCCGGTAATGGTCAGTCCCAAACAATGATACTGTTTGGTAGTTATCACTTCGTTTTCGGTTCCGACGTTGCCGGGAGAGCAGATTCGACACGTGCGCCCAAGCTGCCATGTGCAATTCTGTCGCAATCCAATTCAACGTCATCGGGGTCTCCGTGCGCAAGCGTCGCGCAATCCGCACCTGCTTCGGAGCCCCTTTCCGCCGCGCGCCGCAGCTCCAGCGCCGTCTCCAAGCCATTGCCTCACCCTATCCTATCGAGCTTGATAATGGAGTGTGAAAAA
>JAYUBJ010000003.1:0-2864 GCA_043740915.1 Verrucomicrobiota bacterium | reverse complement strand
TTTCCCAGCGCACGGCGGGCGCAGCCCCGGTGAGTTGCAGCGCCGCGCCACCACGATTGTCGCCGGAGGAAAGCAGCAGCGTGTCGCCGAAAATGACCGGGTCGGCGGCATTGATGTCGTCACGCGTCCGCCACGGGTGCCGCCACACGACGGCACCTGTCCGCGGGTCGAGGGCGACGAGTTCCTGCGCGGCGAACAGGGCGAGGAAATGCCGGCCTTGGAAATCGAAGGGCACGGGAGTCGCGTAGCCGGCTGCTGCCGGGCCGGATTTCCAGACGATGGCGCCGGTCTTTTTGTCGAGCCCGACGCCGGCGCTGCCGAGATTGAGGATGACGAGATCGCCGTCGATGAAGGGTGAACTGGAAAAGCCCCACTCGGGCATCTTCGTGTTGAGTTCCCGGGCGAGGTCATGTTCCCAGAGCACCTTGCCCGTCGCGGCGTCGAGCGCGTAGAGGCTGCCCCGGCGCCGGAAGGTAAAAACGGTGCTGCCGTCCACGGTGGGCGTGGCATTGGGACCGCCCTCGTAAACATTTTCCATCTTCAAGCCGGGAGAGGAATGTTGCCAGAGCACCTTGCCGCTGGCAACGTCAAGGCAGGTGACCACATCCGCGTCGGTCTGGTGGCCCATCGTGTAGGCGCGGCCGTTGGCCACGGCGATGGACGAAAAGCCGAGACCCACCTCGGCCTTCCACAAAACCTTCGGACCGGCGGTGGGCCAGGGCTCGATCTGCTCGGCGGAAATGCCATTCGCGTCCGGTCCGCGCCAGCGGTGCCACTCGGCGGACGACGCGGGCAACGCGGCGAGGAGAAGGGCGGCGATGCCGGCGAAGGTGCGGTGTGAACTCATGACGGGAGATTACCCGGAAGCGGAGGCGTGTTCACGGGAAATGTACCCGCGTAGTTTTCACACAGCGGCTCAGACATCGCACACTTTCGCAGCGTGACGGAGCGCAAGAGACTTGTCGGGCCACGTGGGAATGAACTCCTGCGCCACGTATCCGGTGTAGCCGATCTCCAACAACGCCCGCATCACGGCCGGGTAATTCAATTCCTGGGTGTCGTCGAGTTCCGCCCGGCCGGGCACGCCGGCAGTGTGAATGTGCGCGATGACCTCGCGGTGCTGGCGCAGGCGGCGGATCACGTCGCCGTCCATGATGGCCACATGATAAATGTCGAAGAGCAACTTGAAATTCGGCGAGCCGACGCGGCGGATCAGTTCGACGCAAAAGTCCACGTGATCGCCGAAGTAACCGGGGTGTCCCTTCATTGGATGCGAGTTGTCGCGGCTGTTCAGATGTTCCAGACAGAGCGTGATCTTTTTTTCCTGCGCGTACCCGATGACCTGCTTCCAGGCGTCCACGCAATTCTTCGCACCCTCCTCATCCGAGATCCCCTTCTCCCTCATGCCGGTGAAGGTGATGACCTTGGCACAGCCAACTTGCACCGCCACATCAATGGCCTCGCGCAATGCTTTGATTACAGAGTCATGATTCGCGCGGTTAAACGGGCCCTGCGAAAAGCCGTGGCTGCTGACGAGCGAGATCTGCAGGCCCAACTCCTTGATCATCGCGTAATGCTCCCGGCCCACGCCCTCCATCGCCACCAGCCCGATGTCCTGGCACAACTTCGCCAGCTCGGGTGTGGGCATGGGATTGAACGTCCAGCCCATGATCGACTGACGGATGTGTTGGTTGCGGATCTTGAAGTCCGGCTCGACAAACGAACGCGGCATTTGCGCGGAGGACTGGAGCGGGAGGAGCGCCACCCCGGCCCCGGCCGATGCAGCGACCTGGAGTGCGCGCCGGCGGGAAAGCCCGCCTCCGGCTTTGGTGGATGGGTTCATGACTGGCAGCTTCCAACTGTCCCTCGTCGCGGTCAACGCTTTACTGAACGGGTCGGAATTATTTCTCCTCCATCCTCACCTCGCCAAACCAGCCGTGGGGGGGCGGGGTATTACGGAACGTTTGAATCTGCTTTAAGTAGAGACTTGAGGGGCCATCCTTACCCCGCAGCGCAATCACTTTTTGGAAGCCAACTTCGGCTTCATCAAACTGGCTCTGCCTGAATTTGAGCAACGCACTTTCAAAAGCTTGCCGCCACTCTTTGGTGCTCGCCCGAACATCGGCCGGGCCGATCAATTCGAACACTTCCAAAATCCGATCCACCCCTTTCAGCCGAAAATGTCCGACCGAGCGCGTGGTGAACAGATCCTCGACGGCGGCGACCATGACATCAGACGCAAGAATGCTGGTACCGACATGTTTGTTCAGGGCTTCGAGGCGCGAGGCCAGGTTGATGTTGGAACCGATGGCGGTGTAGTCGAAGCGTTCGCCACTGCCGCAGTTGCCGACACACGCCTCGCCCGAGTGCAGGCCGACTCGCGTATGGAAGGGAAAGCTGATGTTGTCGGCATTAAATTCCACCACTTTGTCGCGCAGGAGCAGCGCGGCGCGGCAGGCGAGTTCCTGATGTTTGGCTTGTGGTTCCGGCGCGTTCCAAATGGAAAAGATGGCGTCCCCGATTAGTTTCACCACGGTGCCATCTTCCTTATGCACGCAGGAAATGGTTTCCTGAAAATAGCGGTTCAAATGTTGAAACAATTTCTCCGGAAGCATCCGTTCGCTGATCGTGGAAAAATCGGCGATGTCGGTGAACATGATGCTCAACATCTGTTTTTCGGCGCCGGGCTTGAGGAGTTCCGGCCGGCGGAGCAGTTGTTTGACGCGGGCCGGCGGGAGATGCATTTCCAGCGAACTTTCGAGGACTTGCTTCTCCACGTAAGCCTGAATGGAATTGTAGACGGTTGACCAGATCAAGGCGAAAACGATTTGCACCACCAGGATCAGCCAAGCAAACCAGATCAA
>JAYUBJ010000002.1:0-2874 GCA_043740915.1 Verrucomicrobiota bacterium | reverse complement strand
TGGGGATTTTGCACCGTTCTCGTGGGTCTGGTAAACACGCCGAAACAATTTTATGTCGCGCGCTTCCTCCTCGGCGTCGCCGAAGCTGGGTTTTTTCCCGGCATCATCGTCTATTTCACCCACTGGTTTCCCAGCAAAGAAAGGGCGCAGGCTCTGTCCGGACTGGTCATGGCGATCCCGATTTCGCTGGCCTTGGGCGCGCCGGTTTCCGCCCTTATTTTGGAACACGTGGACTGGCTCGGACTCGTCGGCTGGCGCTGGGTGTTTATTCTGGAAGGCCTGCCGGCCATCCTGTTTGGAGTCATCACACTTTACTATTTCACCGACCATCCGCGCGACGCGAAATGGCTGGAACCGGCCGAACGGGAATGGATCACGGCAGAATTGGAGGCCGAGAAAAAGCAGAAAAAGGCCCTCGGCCACGTTTCGATCTGGGCAGCCCTGCGCCAACGCAACGTCCTGCTGCTCGCCTGCGCGCTTTGCGCGGCCAACGCCGGCGGCATCGCGTTGGGTTTTTGGATGCCCACCACCATAAAAAATGCCTTCACTCCCCCCGTCGCCGCTGCGGTCTCCACCCACAAATCAACCCCGGACCGCGATGTGAATCGCGACCGGCAGAACGTCGCGCCGGCCAGCGCCAAGGCCACGGACAAGACCAACGCCGCGGCCACCCTCTGGTCGGCGCTGCCTTATTTCGCGAGCCTCATCGTGGTCTTTCTCGCCGGCCGCTCCTCGGATCGCACCGGTAAGCGCAAACTGCACACCGCGATGGGACAAGTTTTGACCGGCGTATTTCTCGCCATTAGCACCATCCCCGGACAATCCTTCCCCGCCATCATGTTCTGGTTGTGCCTGACCGCCGCCGCCGCCTACTCGTGGCCCGCTTCGTTCTGGGTACTGCCCACGCTGACCCTCACTGAGTCCGCCGCCGCCGCGTCGATCGGGCTCATCAATTCCGTCGGTAATCTCGGCGGCTTCATCGGGCCGTATCTGTTTGGCTTTTTGCGCGACCGGCAATGGCCACACACGGGTTGCCTGCTGCTCCTGGCCGGGTTCTATCTGCTCGCCGCGGGTTTGATCTGGGCCCTCAAAGTCCCGGGTGAAAATGCGGATGCAATAAAAGTTCGCGACTAATCTCTTCTGAAAAGTTAGCCTCCTCCCATCCAATGAAAGTAAACCTTGCAGGAAAAGTGGCGCTGGTCACCGGCGCCGGACGCGGCATCGGCCAGGCGATCGCCGATACGCTCGCCGCCAACCAGGCCCGCGTCATGTACGCCGACATCGATTACGATACCGCCCGCCAGTCCGCCGCCCGATCCCACGACTGCCGCGCGCTGCGCATGGACGTCGGCGACCCGGCGCAAGTCGAGGAAGGCATCGCCGAAACCCTCGCTATTTTTGGGCGGATCGACATCCTGGTCAACAACGCCGGGATCAACACGCTGCATGACCGTGTCAACATCGACCAGTTTCCGCTTTCCGAGTGGGACCGCATTTTGAAGGTGGATTTGACCGGACTCTTTTTGGTGAGCCGCCTCGCCGCGCGGCCGATGATCAAACAACAATCGGGCCGCATCATCAACATCGCCTCGGTGGCCGGTCTGGTACCGTTGCGCCTGCAAAGCGCCTACATCGCCGCCAAAGCCGGCGTCATCAATCTCACCAAATCGATGGCGCTCGAACTCGGCCCGCACGGCGTGCTCGTCAACGGCATCGCCCCAGGATCCACGCTGACCGTCGGCACCCGCGATTTGTTTTACGGCGAAGATGGAAAATTCAAGGCGCAAGTCGCCAGTCTGCTCGCCCACATTCCGCTGGGCCGGCCGGGCACCCCGGAAGAAATTGCGCACGCCGCATTATTTCTGGCCGCGCCGGAAAGCTCGTACATCACCGGCCATATCCTCACCGTCGATGGCGGCTGGACGGCGGGTTACCTGCGGGAGTTTTGAGAGTCGATTGAAATCCAACTATGCTCACACCTGAAACGCGGCGGCGCGATTTCCCGGCGCTGGAAACCATGACCTACCTGAACAGCGCGGCGGAAAGCATTCCGCCGCTCTGTGTCGGCGAAGCGCTGCAAGCCTATTGGCACGACAAATTGCGCGGCATGAAGGGGCGCGAGGCGCACTTCGCCATCGTGGAACAATGCCGTGAAATTGCCGCGCAAATAATCCAGCTCCAGCCGGCCGAGGTGGCCTTTTGCTCGTGCAGTGCGGAAGCTTACAACCTGCTGGCCACCGCGCTGAACTTGGCGACCGCGGACGAAGTGGTGATCAGCGATCTGGATTTTCCCTCCGGCGCGACACCCTGGCTGGCAGCCTCGGCTCCTCCGAAGGTAAATATTTGGAAATCCCGCGAAGGAGCGCTGGCCGCATCGGATCTGATTCCCTTGCTGAACGAGCGCACCCGCCTCGTCCAAGTTTCCTTGGTGAGCTTCTACAACGGTTTCCGTCTCGAGTGGCAACCATTCCATGACGCCGTGCGCCGCCACGCGCCACATGCCCTGATTTCCGTCGATGTCACGCAGGCCCTGGGACGCGTCGCGCTGGATTGTCCCAACGCTGACTGTCTCATTTCCAGCACGCACAAATGGGTGCTCGGCCTCCATGGCGGCTGCATCGTCGGCGTCCCGCAAGCGCGGGCCGAGCAACTCACCACCCGCGCCGGCGGCTGGTTTCATCTCACGAATGCTTTTGAGGCCAATCGTTTTGAACGGGCGATCCCGAAGCACGGCGCGGCCAGTTGGTCGGTCGGCATGCCGAACTTTGCCGCCATTTACGCGCTGAACGCCTCCCTGCGTTTTGTCGCGGCCATCGGTGTCGAAGCCATCGCCCGCCACGCGGATCCGCTGACGCAGACATTGCACGCAGGATT
>JAYUBJ010000001.1:0-2875 GCA_043740915.1 Verrucomicrobiota bacterium | reverse complement strand
TGAGATTTTCGACCTTGCCGCCATTTCAGCAATGCCTTCTTGCAGACGCTCACAATTTGGGTTACGTGGTGCTCACAATCGCTGTCTGGGCAGATTGGATGTCCGGCCTAACGGGGCTCATTCTGCTCTCGATTGTCACGTCCTTGATGCGAGTTCAGAAGTCTGTGATTGAGAATGCCTCGCAACAATTGACACCCGCGCAGAAGAGAGTTCGTTTCACTTATTATTGCGTGCTTACTTCCGGTATTGCCGAATTTCTTCTCTACGCGATTCCCTTTGGACTGGGGACGCCACAATTTTGGTGCATCTATTTGCTGGCGCTGACGATTTTGGGAGCTCTCTTACACATCTCGTATGACGAGATATTCCACGCGGCTTCATTGCCCTAAAACCAAAGCCAGTGACCGGCTTCAGTCCCGCTTCGCAGTTCACCTCATATGACCCGGAGTGGCTGAGCTCGTTGGAAATGAAGGTGGTCGTGGTGAAACTGGTCGGACCGCCCCCGCCCAAATTATTGAGCCACCAACCAACGGAACGCCGATAGCTCTTAATACCATGATTGTATCGGTTCCTGTGTCCGCGGCAAGCCGTCAAAGACGGGTCATCGGCGAATCCTGACTGCGGAGTTGAATCACGGATTGCGCGGATTACACGGATCAAGTTGGTGACAATGGATATCCGGAATCGGCCTTCGGAACAACGTAATCCGGAGCACTTCCAACCAGGTTTTTCTTCATCCGCGGCATCCGTGAAATCTGTGGTTTTTCGCTTCGGGTTTTGGTTGGAACTGTTTCAGTTGCCAGGGACATGCACCGGGGTGCGTTAATACACGCTGATCGTCGCCTTCTTCTGGAATTCTTCCAGGCTCATTTTGCCTTTGGAATAATTGTCGACGTCGATCTTCTTGACTCGAATGGTCAGCGCTGCCGGCCGCGCGGATTCGTCACTCGTGCGGATATCCTGGACGACCACCGTGCCGGGTCCGCCGCGCGCTCCCGCCACGCGGTGGACTTGCAAGCCGGTGCGAAGATCTTTTGTGACCACCGCATCCGGGTTGCCGCCCGGCTGGTCGGGCGAGCCGGCGGTTGTGGTGGTCGTGACACTGACCGACGACCCAACCCCGCCCGCGCCCGGGCCGCCAAAACTAATGCTCGCGCTCCCGGCCCCACCATTGTCCGCGCTCCATTTTCGATAGCTGTGGAAATTGCCCGTGTTGCTCGCCACTCGCACGGTGATTGCTTCCTCCGGTTTCAAGTGGCGGATATTGCCCGCATTTTTTAGCGTCTCCAGGATGGCCCTCTTCAACGACTCAACTTTGCCCGCATCGTATTCCATTTCCGGGCCGCCCCCGCGCCCATTCCAATCCCCGAGCGAGGCCATCCCCGGCATGGCGAGGCGGTCGCCGGTGGCACCACCGCGCGGTTCGAAGAGTTCGCGCCGGGCTTTTTCCCAGTCGGAATCTTCCGGTTTCTTGCTCTTCGGCTCCGTTTTTTTCACGGCGGGCGGGAGCAAGGGAAACCGGACATTCAAGGTGAACAGCGCGCCATAACCGTCGAGATAAAGCGCTTGCGAGGTCGGCGTGTCCATCGGCGAGGTGATTACAATTCCCATCGCGAGGTCGCGCGGGTTCTGGCCTTGCTCACGCTGGGCTTCCTTCTCGAGAATCAGCGCCATGACACTCAAGTCCTCCTCCAAGGCGCTTTGAATGGCCGCCTCCAGTTTATTCGGGCTGACCACCAGTGTGTGCGGTCGTCGGCCCTGCGTTCGGGCAAAAACTTGTTCGTAGCCCCGGGAGGCCCCGAACATGTCGGCTCCCGGGGTGTTCGGGCCCGGTCCACCGACCGGCAGCCGCACCGATGGGGGTCTGCCTCCCGGTGCAAAGTCAGCCGGCTCCTGCGCCGCGGTTTCACGGTTTTGAGCCAGGAAGAATTCATCTCGGGTCGCGAATCGCGGTTGGGTTTCGGTAACTCCTTCGAGTTCGACCAACCCCGGGTCGGCGAAACTTTGAGGAACGGCGATTAGCAGGGCGAGGGTGGACAAACAAGGTTTCAGGTTCATGGTCATATGAGGATTGGGTTGGGCTGAAGTTGATCGGGGTGATGATTATTTGGGATCGGTCGCTGGTTTCAAGAGGCTGCCGGGCTGCCGGGTGGCGGAGGCTAGTTGGACAATCTGGGCCTGCGTGTCTTGCAGGCCGTCTTCGGTGAGCACCGCCACCGTTTCCAGTTCTTTGCGCAGCGCCGCGAAATTCACCGCGCGTTGGGATTCGAGCTTTTGCAACACCTCCAGCATCGCCTGCCGGTCTTCGGTGCGTTTGACTTCGAGCGATTGGGCGAGCCGCGTGAAATCGGCGCGCACTTGCAGACGGATCTCCGGCTCGATCGCGGCGCGCAACGCGGTGGCATCGGGCGCGGTCAGCCGCGCAAAACCAAAGCCCGCCACCAGCAGCAACGCGGCGGCAATGCCCCATTTGAGCGGCCGCAACCAACCCGCGGGTTGGGGCAATTTCGCCGGCACGCGCCAGGCGTCCAGGTCCGTAAGGGTGCCGCGCCAGGCGGTCACCTGGCCGCGGCAGGCCGCGCAGGCTTCGAGATGCTGCGCGTGTTCCGCGTGCGATTCCGGCGGTAGTTCACCGTAAAGAAAGCTCATCCATGCTCCGTGATTGGGGTGGTTCATATCAATATCCTCGCGTCCGGTTTTTCTTTGGGTTTGGGCAAATCTTCGGTTTCCATCGCCGGGCGCAATAACCCGGTTATTTGTGTCAGCGCCTCGGCCATCCGCGATTTCACGGTGCCTTCGGGAATCTCCAGCACTTCGGCAATCTCGCGAAATTTCAAATTCTCATAATGCCGCAGCACCAGCACGGCGCGATATG